>NZ_JBBEGC010000015.1:95514-102880 GCF_037401995.1 Saccharothrix sp. CCNWYY140 | reverse complement strand
CTCGTTCCTCGCAAAAACTTTCGGCTGCACCCGACCCAAAGCGTGGTAGCCCTTCGGGCAGGCCATACGGGGATGACACAAGCAAGAAGCCCAGGCAGAGGTGTGCCGCGCGGCAGCTTCGTGAAAAGCCCTCGTGCGGCGGTTGGGTGGTGGGGCGCGGGGTATGTGCGGGGTGGTGTGTGGGTGGTGAATGCGGAAGGCCCCGCACCCCTGTTGCCGGGTGCGGGGCCTTTCCGTGTTCTGCTTGTCAGTCCTCCGGCTGTGCCGGCTTGCCCGCCAGCTCCGCCGACGGCTTGTTCTCCGCCGTCAGCGAGTCCTTCGGGCCGCCGTTCTCCTTGCGGGCGCGGGCCAGGGCCGCCGTCTCCTCCGGCGCGTCCGGCGTGAGGAAGCTGCCCGGGACCGGGTGGCCGGCCGAGCCCAGCTTGTTCATCTTCTTGGGCACCGGAGCACCCTGGTAGGCCAGTTCCAGCGGGTGGCCGTGGTCGTCGACCGGGCCGAGGGGCTGGTGGACCTCGATGAACTCGCCGTGCGGCAGGCGCTTGATGATGCCCGTCTCGACACCGTGTGCCAGGACCTCGCGGTCGCCGCGCTGCAAGCCGATGCAGATGCGGTAGGTGATGAAGTAGGTGATCGGGGGGATCACCAGCAGGCCGATGCGGCCCATCCAGGTCGTCGCGTTGAGCGAGATGTCGAACTGGTAGGCGAAGATGTCGTTCGCGCCCATGACCAGCAGGACCATGAAGTACGAGATCGCCATCATGCCCAGCGACGTCCGGACGGGCACGTCGCGGGGGCGCTGGAGCAGGTTGTGGTGCGCGTAGTCCTTGGTCATCTTGCGCTCGATCCACGGGTAGACCGCCGCGATGCCGGTCAGCAGCGGCAGGCCCAACATGAACGGCCAGAACGGGGCCGGGACCGTGTAGTCGCCCAGGTAGAGCTCCCACGCGGGCCACACGCGGACCAGGCCGTCGGTCCAGCCCATGTACCAGTCGGGCTGCGAACCCGCCGAGACCTGCGCCGGGTTGTACGGGCCGAAGTTCCACACCGGGTTGATCTGGAAGACGCCGCCCATGATCGCGGTGACCGCGACGACGATGGCGAAGAAGCCGCCGCCCTTGGCCGCGAACACCGGCATGATCCGGACGCCCACGACGTTGGTCTCCTTGCGGCCCACGCCCGGGAACTGGGTGTGCTTCTGGTACCAGACCAGGGCCAGGTGGACCGCGACCAGCGCCAGGATGATGCCCGGGATGACCAGGATGTGCAGCGCGTAGAGGCGCGGGATGATCTCGGTGCCGGGGAACTCGCTGCCGAACAGCAGCCAGTTCAGCCACGTGCCGATGACCGGGATCGAGATCAGCAGGGCCGCCATGACGCGGAGGCCGGTGCCGGACAGCAGGTCGTCGGGCAGCGAGTAGCCGAGGAAGCCCTCGATCGCGCCGAGCATGAACAGCACGATGCCGATGACCCAGTTGATCTCACGCGGACGCCGGAAGGCGCCGGTGAAGAAGATCCGGAACATGTGCACGACGATCGCGCCCATGAACAGCAGCGCCGCCCAGTGGTGCACCTGGCGCACGAACAGGCCGCCGCGGACCTCGAAGGAGATTTGCAGCGTCGACTCGAACGCCCGGGACATCTCGATGCCCTGGAGGTTCGCGAAGCTCCCGTTGTAGACGACCTCCTCCATCGAGGGGTCGAAGAACAACGTCAGGTACGTGCCCGACAGCAGCAGGACGATGAAGCTGTACAGCGCGATCTCGCCGAGCAGGAACGACCAGTGCGTCGGGAAGACCTTGTTCATCTGGTGCCGCAGGCCCTTGGCCACGTGGTACCGGTCGTCCGCCCACTTCGCCGCACCACCCGCCGCGCGGGCTGCGGCGTTCTGCCGCTTTGTCGGCGTGGTGATGCCGCTCATGACTTACGCTCCCAGAACGCCGGACCCACAGCCTCGATGAAGTCGCTGCGGGCAATCAAGTATCCGTCCTCGTCCACCGTGATCGGAAGCTGGGGCAGGGCACGGGTCGCCGGGCCGAACCGGGGCTTGCCGTAGTGGAAGACGTCGAACTGCGACTGGTGGCACGGGCACAGCAGCAGACCGGTCTGCTGCTCGTACAGCGAGGTCGGGCAGCCCAGGTGGGTGCAGATCTTCGAGTACGCGTAGAAGTCGCCGTAGTTGAAGTTCTCCTGGCCCTCCCGCTTGACCACGGACTGGCCGGGGCGCAGGCGGATGAGCATGACCGGGTTGTCGGCCCGCTTGAGGGCCGCGACCAGGGCTTCTTCGTCGCCCTCTTCCGACTTGCGGAACGGGAACACCGTTTCGAAACCGCCCGCGTCGAGGTCCTCGGGGCGGATCAGGGCCACCTCGTGGAAGTTGCCGGTGTGGCGGCGCAGGTAGACCTTCTCGCCGTTCTCGGACTTCCAGCCGGTGTGCCACAGCGACGCCTTGGTCTCGCTGTCGGCGTGCGGGTTGCGGATCAGGCTGCCCAGCGGCAGGGCCACGACGCCCAGGCCGAACACGCCCGCGCCCAGGCCCGCGGTCCGCTTGATCAGCGACCGGCGGCCGATGGTGGAGCGCACGCCCGCGTCGGCCAGCTCGGCGACGATGGTGGCCTTGTCGACCTCCGACGAGCCGCCGTCGCCGCGCTCCTGGACGGCCAGCTCCTCCGGGATGAACTTCTTCGTGTAGAGCAGCGCGCCGACGCCCAGGCCCAGGATCGCGACGCCCAGGGTGAGGCCGATGACCGGCGTGTACAGGCTGTACAGGAAGTGGTGCCCGCTGTCGGGCGCCTCGTAGCGCCACGGCCAGAACAGGAACGCGGCGAGGAACGCCAGGCCGCCCAGCGCGGCGATGGCGAACCACAGGGCGACCAGCCGCTCGGCCCGGCGCTCGGCGCGGGTCCCCTTGACGGGCCACCGCTCCTCGTAGTGGACGATCTCGACGCCGTCCAGCTTCGTGCCGAGCTTGACCAGCTCGTCCCTGCTCATACCGGCGAGCTCCGCCTCGCTCGGCAGGTTGTTCGGCTGCACGCCGCTCATGCCTTGGCTCCGATCCAGAGGGCCACGCCGATCAGGGCGGCGATGCCCACGATGAACGCGATCAGACCCTCTGAAACCGGCCCGAAGCCGCCGAGGGGGGCGCCGCCGGGGTTGTTGTTCCCGTCGGTGACCGACTTGATGTACGCGATGATGTCCTTCTTCTCCTCCGGCGTGAGCTGCCGGTCGGAGAACTTCGGCATGTTCTGCGGACCGGTGAGCATCGCCGTGTACAGCTGCTCCTCGGTCACGCCGTCCAGCACGGGTGCGAACTTGCCGGACGACAGCGCCCCGCCGCGACCGGTGAAGTTGTGGCACGCCGCGCAGTTGAGCCGGAACAGCTCGCCGCCGCGGGCGGAGTTCTCGCCGCGCAGCGCCTCACCGCGCTCCTCGGGGGTCTCCGGGCCGCCGCCGCGGGACTGGATGAACGCGCCGATGGCGTCGATCTCCTCCGCCGTGAACACGGCGGGCTTGCGCTGGGCCTGCGCCTCCTGGCGGGCCATCGGCATGCGGCCCGACGAGACCTGGAAGTAGACGGCCGCCTCGCCCACGCCGATCAGGCTCGGGCCGCGGTCCTGCACGCCGTCGAGGTTGTCGCCGTGGCAGGAGATGCAGGTGTTGTTGTAGAGCTGCTCGCCCAGTCGCACCTGGGCCGGGTTGTCCTGCGCCTGCGCGGTCTGCGGCTGCGGCGCGAGGGCGCTGAACAGGAAGCCCGCGGACAGCAGCGCGAAGCCCAGGGCTAGGAGGCCCGAGATCCGCCGGCGCAGCTTGGTGCCGCGCTTCCGGGCCCGTGTGGTGTTGGTGGTCATGTGTGCGGCAACCCTTGCTGGTGTGAGTTCGGGGTTCGTGCTGCTCGTCGGTGGTGCGCGAGCCTGGTCAGGGCACGATGTAGATGACGGCGAACAAGCCGATCCAGACGACGTCGACGAAGTGCCAGTAGTACGACACGACGATCGCGGAGGTCGCCTGGGCGGGGGTGAACTTGCTCAGCTTCGTGCGGACCAGCAGGTAGCCGAACGCGATCAGACCGCCGATCACGTGCAGGCCGTGGAAGCCGGTCGTCAGGTAGAAGACCGTCCCGTACGCCGACCCGGGGATCGTGGTGCCCTCGTGGACCAGGTTGATGTACTCACCGACCTGCCCGCCCACGAAGATCGCGCCCATGATCAACGTGACCAGGTACCACCGGCGCAGCCCGAACACGTCACCGCGCTCGGCGGCGAACACGCCCCACTGGCAGGTGAACGACGAGGCCACCAGGATGATCGTGAAGAACAGCGCGTACGGCACGTTGAGGTGCGTCGGCGCGGGGGGCCACGGTCCTTCGTTCTGGGCCTTCACCGTGAAGAACATGGCGAAGAGGCCGGCGAAGAACATGAGCTCACTGGACAGCCAGACGATCGTGCCCACGCTGACCATGTTCGGGCGGTTCAGCGAGTGCACGCGCGGGCCGATGGAGGGCGCTGCCGTTGTCACACGACGCATTATTGCTTGCAGGTTTTCGCCCCGCCCATCGGGTCCGGGGCAGGAGCAGTGGTCATCTGGGTCACACGGTCGGTGAGGGCGGCATGGGGTTGTTGGGCCGGTTGCGTGATCGGTTGTCCCGCAAGGGCGAACCCGCACTGGAGATCGATTCACCGGGGTTGGTGGTGGTCGCCGAGGCGTTCGACATCGCCGAGGCCGACTCGGCGGTGCTGGCCCGGTCATCCGATCTGCGGACGACCGAACCGGCGGTGCTGCGCCACCACCTCACCCTGCCCCCTGACCAGGTCGAACGTGCCCGAGAACTGCTCGCGCCGGACGGCTGGACGTTGGTTCCCGGTGAGGTTTCCCACGCTCTGCGGGTGCAGGTGCTGACCGCGTTGTCGTGCGCGCAGGAGCGTTCGCGGATGGCGAGCCTGGCGCAGCGGCTGGGCGGTGACTGGATCGGTTGGGACGCTCTCCAGGTCCCGCACCGGTCGCCGGAGTGGGACGGATAACATCAGCTTCCACCTGGCACCCGACCCGCCGGAGGATCGCGCAGATGAGCACGCAGACGACCAGGATCCTGGTGTTCAGCCACCGCCCCGAGGTGCGTGAGACGATCATCACCGCGGTGGGCCGCCGTCCCGCGCCCGACCTGCCGCGCGTGGAGTACGTGGAGGCGGGCGGCGTGGCCGACGTCCTCTACGAGATGGACAACGGCGACATCGACCTGGCGATCCTGGACGGCGAGGCGCAGCCGACCGGTGGCATGGGCCTGTCCCGCCAGCTCAAGAACGAGATCACCGACTGCCCGCCGATCGTCGTCGCGGTCCGCCGCAAGGACGACCGGTGGCTGGCCACGTGGTCGCAGGCGGACGCGGTCATCGTCCACCCGCTCGACCCGCTGGCCGCCGCCGAGACCGTCGCCGAGGTGCTGCGGTCCACGGGCGTGCCCGCGGTCCGGGGGTGACCCCAGTGGGAAGCGGGCCGGCGGGAGGCGGGCCAGTGGGAGGCGGGCCGGCGGGAGACCGGTCGGTGGGAGACCGGAGCTGGCCGCAGCTGCTCAACCGGCTGATCGACCGCGTCGACCTCGGCGAGGGCGACACCGCGTGGGCGATGGACCAGATCATGTCCGGCGCGGCGACCACGGCCCAGATCGGCGCGTTCGCAGTGGCCCTGCGCGCCAAGGGCGAGACGCCGGAGGAGGTCGACGGCCTGGCCGCGGCGATGCTCAAGCACGCCCGCCGGTTCACCGTCGAGGGCCGCGCGGCCGACATCGTCGGCACCGGCGGCGACAGCTCCGGCTCGGTGAACATCTCCACGATGGCGACCCTGGTGGCCGCCGCCGCGGGCGTGCCCGTGGTCAAGCACGGCAACCGGGCGGCGTCGTCCAAGTGCGGCACGGCGGACGTCCTGGAGGCCTTGGGCGTGGCGATCGACCTGCCGCCGCTGGGCGTGCAGACGACGGTCGAGGAGCTGGGCGTCGGGTTCTGCTTCGCACCGGTGTTCCACCCCGCGTTCCGGCACACCCTGGGTCCTCGGCGCGAGCTGGGCATCCCCACGTCGTTCAACCTGCTCGGGCCGCTGACCAACCCGGCCCAGCCGGTGGTGGGCCTGATCGGCTGCGCCCGCGCCTCCGCCGCGCCCCTGATGGCGGGTGTGTTCGCCCGACGCGGCAGCACGGCACTGGTCGTGCGCGGCGACGACGGGCTGGACGAGATCACCACCACGGCCACCACGACTGTGTGGGTCGTCTCGGACGGGACGGTCCGTGAGGACCGGATCGACCCGTCGCGGCTGGGCATCCCCACGGCCACCCCGGAGGACCTGAAGGGCGGCGACGCAGCCGTCAACGCCGAGGTCGTGCGCGAACTGGTCGGCGGCAAGCCGGGGCCGGTCCGGGACGCCGTCCTGCTCAACGCGGCCGGGGCCATCGCGGCACATGCCGGGTTCAGCGGCGACCTGCACACCGACCTGGCGGCCGGGCTGGTTCGGGCAGCCGAGGCGGTCGACTCCGGCGCCGCGGGTGACCTGTTGCGGCGCTGGGCGGCGCGGTCGACCGAGTTGAAGGCCGAGCTGGCGGAATCCTGAGGTGTGGGCCACCTTTTTCACCGGCCGGTAACCACGAAGAGGGATGCTGTTCCCATGCTCTACACGGTGATGCGACGGGTCGTGGCGCCCACGGCCCGGATGGTCTGGCGCCCGAAGGTCGAGGGCTTGGCGAACGTGCCCGCGGACGGCCCGGTCATCCTGGCGGCGAACCACCTGTCGTTCATCGACAGCATCGTGATCCCGATGGTCGTGCCTCGGCGGGTGTACTTCCTGGCCAAGGCGCAGTACTTCGAGGGCAAGGGGGTCAAGGGGGCCCTGTCCCGGTACTTCTTCGGCTCGCTGGGGCACGTTCCGGTACGTCGTGGTTCTGGGCGGGCGGCTCGGGCCTCTTTGGACACTGCGGCGTCGATCCTGGCTCGTGGGGACGCCTTTGCGATCTACCCGGAGGGCACTCGGTCTTTGGACGGCCGTCTGCACCGGGGGCGCACTGGGGTGGCTCGGATGGCGTTGGAGTCTGGTGCGCCCGTTGTGCCGGTGGGGATTGTGGGGACGGATCAGGTGCAGCCGGTGGATGCGAGGTTGCCTCGCATTCGGCCGGTGACCATTCGGTTTGGGGAGCCGTTGGACTTCTCGCGGTATGCGGGGATGCAGGAGTCGTTGCCGGTGTTGCGGTCGGTGACGGATGAGATCGTTTATCGGATCTTGGAGTTGTCGGGGCAGGAGTACGTCGACCGGTACCAGAAGTCGGCTAGTCAGGAAGCCGGGCTCGACGCCGCCTGAGAGCACGTTCGCCGGCTTTTCGGCACGCGGAGCG
>NZ_JBBEGC010000015.1:0-95414 GCF_037401995.1 Saccharothrix sp. CCNWYY140 | reverse complement strand
CGTTCGAGAGCGTGCGAGCGCGGAGAGCGTTCGAGAGCGTGCGAGCGCGGAGAGCGTTCGAGAGCGTGCGAGCGCGGAGAGCGTTCGAGAGCGTGCGAGCGCGGGGAGCGTTCGAGCTTGCGTGGGCGGAGCGTGTTGCGTTTGGACCCGCGAAGCGTGGGCTTGTCGGTGGAAAGTCCGGTTCAAAGATCAAAAGCGCCTCGCCGGCGGGCAGGCCGCCAAGGATGACCCAACTGCAACTGCGGGGGCTTCTTGCTTGTGCCATCCCCGTATGGCCTGGCGGAGCCAACCACAGATTTCCCTGGGTGCCGCTAAATTTTTTGCTCGTTCCTCACAAAAAATTCGGCTGCACCCAGGGAAATCTGTGGTAGCCCTTCGGGCAGGCCATACGGGGATGACACAAGCAAGAAGCCCAAGTTGAGTTGTGTCCTCCCCGGCGGACTGCCCACTCGCCGGCTTCGCCGAAGGGCGGCGCTGCGCGCGGGAGGGTGTTATTGCATGGCGTTGATGGGGGGCTCTTCGGTCACGGGGGGCTTTAGTTGCTTGGTTGTCCAGGCTACTGTCACGGTGATTGCGGCGAAGATCAGGGCGGTGATCACGGTGGCGGGTGCGCCGTGGCGGTCTAGTGCTTGGCCGCCGATGAATGCGCCGAAGGCGATGCCTACGTTGGCTGCCGAGACTGGGAGTGACTGCGCTAGTTGGCCGCCGGGGCCGGCCAGGCTGATCACTCGGACTTGCAGTGAGGGCACGATTCCGTACGCGAACAAACCCCAGGCCAGTAGTGCTAGCGCGACCAGTACGGAGATTGGGCCGACGAAGTGCAGCGTGAGAAGCGACGTTGTGATGCCGATTGATCCGATCAGCAGGGTGCGTCCGGCGTCTCGGTCGGCGAATCTGCCGCCGCTGAACGAGCCGAAGGCTGTGGCGACGCCGAATGCCAGGAGGAACACGCTCAGGACGGCTCCGGAGATGCCGGTGACGTTCTGGAGGAAGGGCACGATGTAGGTCAGTGCTGCGAAGGTTGTTGCGAATACGATGAAGTTCAGGAACAGCACGGCTAGTACGCGTGGGGCGAAGGCGTAGCGGGCCTGGTCGACGGCGCCTGCGCCTGTGGGGGGTACGGGCGGGATCAAGGTCACGGTGGCGACGGCTACTACTGCGGTGATGGCGATGATGGCTGTGAACGAGCCGCGCCAGCCCAAGGTTTGGCCTACCAGGGTGCCTAGTGGCACGCCTAGTGCTGTCGAGACCGATACGCCGGAGACGATGATCCCGATTGCCCTGCCGATGCGTTCGGGTGGGACGACTGACATGCCGGCGATGAACGACGTGGCGATGAACAGGCCTTGCAGCGCGCCGATCAGGACGCGTGCCACGACGAACACGGCGTAGTCGTCGGTCAGGACTGCGGCCACGTTGGCCGCGATGAACAGCACTAGCGTGCCGACCAGGACGGTCTTGCGGTCCAGTTTGATGGTCAGTGCGGCCAGGATTGGGCCGCCGATGGCCAAGCCTAAGGCGTAGGCGGTCACCAGGGCGCCTGCCTCGGAGATGGTGACGTGGAGGTCGGCGGCTATCAGGTCCAGTACGCCGACCACGAGCAGCTCGCCGCTGCCCAGTACGAACATGCCCAGGAACAACGTGGTCAGGACCAGGTTCACCCTGGTCGGGCTCAGCACCGCTTGTTGTGCACTCAATGGGCTCTTCTTCCGCTTCGGCGATCCTTGTGCAACCGACAGGTTGCACGACGATCGGCCAATGTGCAACACTCCGGTTGCACATCAACCTGCCAACGGGAGGAGCACCTCGTGATCGAGGACCGGATTGAACGCGACACCCTGATCGACGCACCGGTCGAGCGTGTCTGGCCGCTGGTGGCCACGCCTGGGTTCTGGGTCGACATCCCGGAGGACATCGCGGGTACGGCGGTCGAGGGTGGGACTGCTGTGGCCAGGCATGTCGAGCATGGGGAGTTTCCGGTGCGCGTGGTGAAGGTCGAGGAGCCGTCCTACATCGCCTACCTGTGGGCGCCTGCCACGCCGGGGCAGGAGTTGGTCGAGGGCAACAGCACGCTTGTGGAGTTCACGTTGTCCGCCGAGGGGGACAAGACCCGGCTCACCGTGACCGAGAGTGGCTTCGCGGCGCTGAGGGTGTCCGACGACGTGCGGGAGCAGACGGTTCGGAACCTCGCCGAGGGCTGGCCCCAGGTCCTCGACGCGGCCAAGAAGCACGTGGAAGAGTCCACCGGGTGAGGCCCGAACCGGACGACGCGGTCGGCGGCGTGCTGGCCGCCCTGGCCGACCCCACCCGTCGCCGGCTGCTCGACCTGCTCGCCGCCCACGGCGCGGTCACCGCGACGACGCTCGCCGGGTGGCTGCCCGTGACCCGGCAGGCGATCGTCAAGCACCTGGCCGTCCTGGAAGCCGTCGGGCTCGTCGGTGGCAGCAAGGTCGGTCGGGAGATGAGGTACTCGCTGCGGCCGGAAGGGCTGGACGCCACCCAGCGGTGGATGAACGCGCTCGCCGCCGACTGGGACCGTCGACTGGCCGCTATCAAGCGGTTCGCGGAGGCTGCGGAGGACTAGGGTCCACTGTGGACGGCATGGCACGGATGTGCTCGTCGGTGAGGACCGTGCAGGTGCACCAATCGCCGTCGCACGGCCTGCCCACCTCGCTGCCGTACGGACCCAGCCCGCGCATCAACGCCAGCACCTCGGCGCGCTGCTCGTCGGTCAGCCTCGGTCGGGTCTTGACGTCCAGGTCCCACGAAGTCGCACGGACGTCCTCCACGTCGCCCACTACCACGCCGTCGATGAACAGGGTGTACAGCGGGTGGTCGGGGAAGCTGTTGCGGCGCAGCACCCACCACCCGTCGTCCACCCGGGCGGCGCGGGCGAAGACGCCGTTGCCGGTGTCCAGCCAGGCGACGGGGCGGGCGAGGACGTCGGGCATGGGGCTCAGGATGCGGGGCGTGCCGTGATCGTGGCAAGGGTGGACGATCCGCTACCTTGGCGCGAAGGGGGTGGAGGAGGGCGGCGTGGCGGCAAGGGATGCGATCGCGTCGGCAGTTCGGCGGGCGTCGCGTCGCAAGCGGCCGGTGTGGTTCGTCGAAGTGCCGGTGTTGGTTGTCGGGTATGTGTTGTTCGGGCTGGCGCGGGCGGCGGTGGATCGGGGGGAGCCGGCGGCGACGGACAACGCCCTGCTGGTCCAGCGCCTGGAGCAGGTGTTGCGCATCGCGGTCGAGTACCCGCTCAACCAGGCGTTGGTCGACAACCCGGTCGCGATCTACGCGACGGGCTACTTCTACCGGTTGAGCGTCCTGGCGGTGCCGGCCGTCCTGATCTGGCTCTACCTCAAGCGCCCGGAGCGCTACGGCCACCTGCGCACGGTCCTGGTGGTGATGATGCTGCTGGACATCCTGCTCGTCTGGCTCTACCCGGAGGCACCGCCGCGTTTCGCCCAACCCGGCATCGTCGACCACATGGCCGTCCACGACATCCTGTTCAGCGCCGAGTCCCGGGTACCGCGGCCGGGGGTGAACCTGTTGGCGGCCATGCCGAGCATGCACGTCGCCTGGACGACCTGGTGCGCCTACGCCGTCTTCTCGTCCCTGCGCTCGCGTGCGGCTTGGGTGGTGTGGCTGTTCCCGCTGGCTGTCGCGTTCATCGTGCTGGTCACCGGGCACCACTACGTGCTGGACATCGTGGCCGGGGTCGCGCTTGTGGCGGTCGTGGCCGGTGTCATGGCGCGAGTTGGTCGCGGCGGCGGAGCAGGTGGGTGATCTCGGCGGTGTTGCCGGCCAGCTCGATGGCCTGGTTGTAGGCGGCTCGGGAGTCCTGGCTGCGGCCCAAGCGACGTAGCAGGTCGGCGCGGGCCACGTGGTAGGCGTGGTAGGTGGTGAGTTGGGTGTCTAGGCGGTCGATCGCGGCCAGGGCGACTTCGGGGCCGTCCAGTTCGGCGACGGCGATGGCCCGGTTGAGGGCGACCACCGGGGACGGGTCGAGGCGCACGAGGTGGTCGTAGAGGGCGACGATCTGGGACCAGTCGGTGTCGCGCACGTCCCGGGCCGAGGTGTGCACGGCGTTGATCGCGGCCAGGACCTGGTAGCGGCCTGGGGGCTGCCCGGTCGCGAGGCGTTCGCGGACCAAGCGGTGGCCCTCGGCGACGAGGTCGGCGTCCCACGCGCCGCGGTCCTGCTCGTCGAGGGGGACCAACTCGCCGGTCGACGAGACGCGGGCGGTGCGGCGGGCCTCGATGAGCAGCATCAGGGCCAGCAGGCCGGCCACCTCGCCGTCGTCGGGCAGGAGCTCGCGGACCAGGCGGGTCAGGCGGATCGCCTCGGCGGTCAGGTCGTGCCGCACCGGGTCGGTGTCCGGGCCGGTGGCCAGGTAGCCCTCGTTGAACACCAGGAACAGCACGGCGAGCACGCCGGACACGCGGGCCGGCAGGTCCTCGGCGGACGGCACCCGGTAGGGGATGCGCGCCGCCTTGATCTTGGCCTTCGCGCGAGTGATCCGCCGGCCCATCGCGCTTTCCTGCACCAGGAACGCGCGGGCGATCTCGGCCACGGTCAGCCCGCCGACCATGCGCAGCGTCAGCGCCAGGCGGGCCTCCACCGCCAGCGCGGGGTGGCAGCAGGTGAAGATCAGCCGGAGCCGGTCGTCGTCGATGGCGCCGAGGGGCTCGGGCGGGTCGTCGTCGTGCACCGTCCGGGCCTCCTTGTGCTTGTCGTCGCGCTTGTTCTCGCGCCGGATGCGGTCGATGGCCTTGCGCACGGCGGTGGTGGTCAGCCAGGCGCCCGGGTTGGGCGGCACGCCGTCGACCGGCCAGTGCTCGACGGCGGTCGCGAACGCCTCGGCCGCCGCCTCCTCGGCGACGTCGAGGTCGCCGAACCGCTTGGTCAGGGCGGCGACCACCCGTGCCCACTCCTCGTGGTAGGCGCGGGTGACCGCCTCGGGGGCACCGGTCACAGGAACGGCCGCACCTCGACCTTGCGGTTGCACGCCTTCGAGCCCTCGACGGCGAGCGCGAGCGCCACGTCGAGGTCGGCCGCCTCGATGATCCAGAAGCCGATGAGGAACTCCTTGGTCTCCACGAACGGCCCGTCGGTGACGACCGGCCGCTCGCCCCGGTTGTCGACGACGGTGGCGGCGTCGGGTCCCGCGAGGCCGCCGGCGAACACCCAGTGCCCCTCGGTCTGGAGCCGCTCGTTGAAGACGTCGATGGCGGCCATCTCCTCGTCGGTGGCCAGCTGGGTGGAGTCGGTGACGACGGACACCAGGTACTGCATGGCAGATCATCTCCCGTGGTTCGCGGCGCCCCTCGCGGGCGACCGGTTCACCTCCACCACGAACGAGCCCACCCCGATCGGACAACGCGGTCCGAAGATTTTTTCCGATCAGTCCGGAGCTTCGAGGATCAGCGGGGTGCCGGCGGTGACTTCCCGCAGGTGGGTCATGGTGCGGTCCAGGTGCACGGCCAGGCGGGGGATCGTGCTGGGCGGGACGTAGACGTCCGCGCCGGCGTTGATGAGGCGGCGGACCGGGCCGTGGTAGCTGACGCCCAGCTCCTCGTCCTCGATCTCCGCGATGACCACCCGCGCCCGCGGGAACATCGCGCGCAGGCTGCCGATCAGCTGGGGGCTGACCGGCGGCACCAGCAGCACCTCGGCGCTCTTCGGGGCCTTGTGCATGTCCAGCACGATGTAGTCCGGGCCGAGCCGGTCGGACAGGGCCGCCCGCGCCGAGTCGGACAGCTTCATCGCGGTGGCCACGACGGTCACGTCGTCGAAGCCCGGGTCACCCGAGGGCGGGCGTGCGAAGGCCTGCGTGCCGGAGATGGTCGCGATCGGGCGGCCGTCCCGCCGCACCACCAGCTCCTCCCCGGGACCCAGGGCGTCGATCAAGGCCACGACGTCGGCCGGGAGGCGGCCGGCGTCGATCTCCCGCTCGGTGTCCCCCGTCATGCCCCCGATTGTTCCACTACGGACCGACGGGGTGCAGGCGACGGCCGGCGCCCTCCGGGCGGATGTGGGCGCCGCCGGACCTCGGGTCGGGCAGCCGGTGGCCGGCGGCGGCGATGACCGCCTCGTCGACGTGGACGCCCAGGCCGGGCTGGTCGCCGAGCACGAACGACCCGTCCTCGACGTGGTGGTCGACCGTGACGCCGAGCGGTGGCCGGAGGTCTTGCAGCTCGCTGACCAGGTGGTTGGGCACCGACGTGGCCGCGTGCAGCAGGCCGACCGGGGTCGTGCCGATGGGGCTGACCGGCAGGTCGTGGGCGTGCGCGAGGGCCGACACGCGCAGGAAGTGGGTGATGCCCCAGACCGCGGCGGTCTGGACGATGTCCACCGCGCCGGCCGCGATGAGGGGGCGGTGCTGTTCCAGCCCGGTCAGGTTCTCCCCGGTGGCGACCGAGGCGCGGACGCCGCGGCTGACGGTCGCGTGGCCCTGGGCGTCCCAGCGGCGCACCGGTTCCTCGATCCAGGTCAGGTCGAGGGTCCGTTCCAGCTCGCTGACGTGCCGGACGGCCTGCTTGCGGGTCCACGTCTCGTTCACGTCGAGCATCAGGCCCGGTCGCGCGCCCCGGCCCGCCTCGGTGAGCACGTCGCGCACCAGCGTGAGCCGGTGCCGGTCGCGCTCGACGTCCAGCCCGCCCTTGAGCTTGGCGGCGCGCAGCCCCAGCTCGGCGTAGGTCTGGTAGAGCGCGACGAGCTGCTCGTCGTCCAGCGCGATGTCCAGGCCGGACGCGTATGCGGGCACCCGCCGGTCGCGTCCGCCCAGCAGCCGCCACAGCGGTTCGCCGGCGGCCTGCGCCTTGATGTCCCACAACGCGGTGTCCAGCGCGCCGATGGTGCCGAACACCGCGCCGGCGTGGCCCGCTTTGAAGGTGTGCCGCAGCATCCGGTCGTACAGGGCGGTGACGCCGCGCGGGTCCTCGCCCTCGATGGCGGCGAAGACGGTCTCCACCTGCACGTGCGACCCGAGGCCGACCCCGGTCAGCCCGGCGTCGGTCTCCACGACCAGGACGGGGACCCGCACGAGGCCGTCGGCGTAGACGCCGTTGGCGTCACCGACCGGCCGACCCCAGTCCTGGACGGTGGTGAGGACCCGGTAACCCGTGATGCGCATGTTCGTCAGCCCTTCGTGGCCCCGGCGGTGACACCGTCGGCGATCTGGCGTTGCAGGAACAGGTAGACCACCAGCACGGGTACCGCGGCGATCAGCACACCGGAGGCGAAGGTGGGGATGTCGTCGGAGTACTGCCCGCGCAGCGAGGTGACGCCGACCATGAGCGTCCGGTGCTCCGCGGACGGCATCACCAGCAAGGCGATCAGCACGTCGTTCCAGCAGAACAGGGCGTTGAGCACGCCGACCGACAGCAGCGCGGGCCTGCCCATCGGCAGCATGATCCGCCAGTAGACGCCGTAGGTGGTGTTGCCGTCGATGCGGGCGGCGTCCACGATCTCCGGTGGCACGGTGGCGTAGTAGCTGGTGAGCAGGAAGATGGTGAAGGGCAGGAACTGCGCCACGTAGGCGAGGATCAGCCCGGGGTAGGTGTCCAGCAGGCCGGTGTCGGCCATGATCCGCGCCAGCGGGACCATGATCACCTGGAAGGGCACGAACAGTGCCGCGAGCACGCCCAGGAACAACGTCGACGAGCCCCGGAACCGCAGCCGTGCCAGCGCGAACCCGGCCATCGAGCCGAGCAGCAGCAACAGGGCCACCGAGCAGGCCACGACGACCACGGAGTTCAGGAAGTACCGGGACATCCCGACGCTGGTCCACGCCTTGACGATGTTGTCCCAGCGCAGGGAGTCGGTCACGGAGAACCGGTCGAGGACGTACTCGCGGCGGGTTTTCATGGCCACGTTGGCGGTGAAGACCAGCGGGTAGATCGTGGCCAGGGCGAGCGCGGCCATCGGGATCGCGACGACCCAGCGGGTGATCCGGGTGCCGGCCATCAGTCCTCCTTGCCCGCGGCGCGGCGCAGGATGCCGATCTGGGCCAGGCCGACCAGCAGCATGATCAGGAACAGGGCGGTCGAGGCGGCGGAGGCCAGCGCGGGCTGGTTCATCTGTCCCTGCTGGATCCAGATGTAGTACTCGGGCAGGTAGGTGGAGCCCTCGGGTCCGCCGCCGGTCATCACGTACAGCAGGCCGAACATCGAGGTCAGCATGCCGATCATGGTGGTGACGAAGACGAACTGGATGGTCCGGGTCAGGCTGGGGACGATCACGTGCCGGATGGTCTGCGGCAGGGTCGCGCCGTCCACCTTGGCGGCGTCCAGCAGCGACGGGTCCAGGGTGGAGAACCCGGCCAGGAAGACCACCAGCGCCATGCCGAAGGTCGCCCACACGTGCACCGCGACCACGGCGAAGATCGTCACGTCGGGGTCGCCGAGCCAGTCGACCGGCCCGAGGCCCACCGCGCCGAGCAGCCGGTTGACCGGGCCGTCGAAGGCGAGCAGCAGGTTGAAGATCGCGGCGACGATCACCGGCGACAGCACGGCGGGGAAGAAGTACACGCCCCGGTAGACCTTGTGGCCGGGCACCTTCAGGTAGACGAACGTCGCCAGCAGGCCGGGGATCGCCACGGCGATCGGCAGCAGCAGGACCAGCAGGCCGACGTTGCGCAGCGAGGTCTGGAACAGCGGGTCGTCCAGCAGGGTCAGGTAGTTGTCGAAGCCCACGGCCGTGCCGTTGCGGTCGCCGTCGCCGGTGAAGGAGAAGTTGATGCCCAGCACCAGCGGCCACAACCGCAGCACGACGATGACCAGGACCGCCGGCGCCACCAGGACCAGCGGCGCGAGCCGCTCGGCCCGCGAGCCCCGGCGCCTGCGCCGTGACCTCGGCCCGGCCGCGGGTCGGCGTTCCGTCGGGGCGACGGCGATCCCCTCGGCCGGCCCGGCAACCGCCGGGTCGACCGAGGGCAGTGAACGTCCGGCCACGTCGGTCAGCCGGTCCGGTCCGAGGTGGCCAGCTGCGCGAGGACGTCGTCCACGGAGGCCGAGCCGCTGAGCAGCTGCTGGGACAGCCGTCCCATCAGGTCGATGGTCTTGGAGGACAGGGCGACGTGTAGGGCGGGCTTGCCGGACTTGACCTCGTCGACGATGGACTTGACCGCCGGTCCGCCCTCGGAGACGTCGATGGTGGTGTCGGAGGCGATCGCGCCGCCGTCGACGTAGAAGGCCTTCAGGGCCTCGGTCGAGGTCAGCGACCGCACCAGGTCCGCGGCGACCTTCGGGTCCTTGGTCCACTTGGCGACCGCGTAGCCGATGCCGCCGTCGTAGGGCAGGCTCGGCGACGCCGCCGCGTTGACCACCGGCGCCTCCAGCACGCCGACCTTGTCCGCGTCGAGGAACTCGGCGAAGTCCTTCCAGTGCCCGATGTCGGACATCAGCCCGATGACGTGGGCGGCCTTGCCGGACTGGAAGGCGGCGAACGCGTCGTTGAACATCGCCGTGGAGTTGGCGCCCTCGGTGTTCAACCCGGCGTCGTTGGTCTGCTTCCACAGCTCGAAGATCCGCTTGACGCCCGGGGAGGTCCAGTCGCGCTTGCCGGCGATCCAGGCGTCGTACTCCTGCGGCGTCAGCGTCGCCGAGCCCAGCGCGGACAGGAAGAACTGGATGCCGATGCCCTCCTTGTTGCCCAGGGAGAAGCACTTCGTGCCGGTCTTCTCGGCGATCACGCCGCAGTTCTTGACGAACTCGTCCCACGTCTTGGCGGGCGTGGAGATGCCGGCCTTCTCGTAGAGGGCCTTGTTGTAGTAGATCGGGTGGCCTTGCAGGGTCACCGGGGAGGCGTAGACCTTGCCGTCCTTGGTGAACGCGTCCCACCCGGACAGCCGCTGCTTGTCCCCGGAGACCATGTCGTCCAACGGGGTCAGCGCGTCGACCCGGTCGCGGATCTGACCGCCACCGTTGAACAACACGACATCCGGTCCCTTGCCGGCCTGGATCGCCGCACCGAGCAGGGTGTAGTACTGGTCGAAGGGCTGGGCCACGAACTCCACGGTCACGCCGGGGTGCTTCTTGGCGAAGTCCGCCTTGGCCTTCTCCACGAACCCGGCCGCCTTCGGGTCGCCGGACTTCCAGTCCCAGACCACGAGCTTGTCACCCGAACCACCGGACGACGCGCCCGGTCCGGCGGCGCTGCCGCACCCGGCGGCGAGGGCCAGCCCCGCGGCCAGGGCGGCGGCCCACAGTGTGCGCTGCTTCATCGCTGCTCACTTCTCCAGACGGTGGCCGGGCTGGGCCCGACGAGGTGCGACGAACGTAACTCGTATGACGTATGACGTCAACGGCCGTGATCGGGTACAGTCGCGCGATGCTCCGGATCGACGCGCACCACCACCTTTGGGATCTCGCCGCCCGACCGCAAGACTGGCTGGACGGGCCGGACCTCGCCCCGATCCGGCGCGACTTCGGACCGGCCGACCTGCGGGCGGTGACCACGCCCGCCGGCGTGGAGGCCACCGTGCTGGTCCAGGTGCTGCCCGACCTGCCCGAGACCGCCGAGTTCCTGGCGCTGGCCGCGAAGTCCGAGCTGGTCGCCGGCGTCGTGGGCTGGGTGGACCTGACCGCGCCCGACGTCGCCGAGCAGTTGGACCGGCTGCGGTCCGGGCCGGGTGGCGACCGGCTGGTGGGCGTGCGGCACCTGGTGCAGTCCGAGCCCGACCAGGAGTGGCTGGTCCGCCCCGACGTGCTGGCCGGGCTGCGCGCGGTGCGCGACGCCGGGCTGGTCTACGACCTGTTGACCCGGCCGCGCCAGCTGCCGGCCGCCGTGGAGGCGGTGCGGGCGGTGCCGGACCTGCTGTTCGTGCTGGACCACCTGTCCAAGCCGGACATCGCGAGCCGGTTGTGGGAGCCGTGGGCGAGCGGGGTGGCGGCGCTGGCGGCCGAGGAGAACGTGGTGGCCAAGGTGTCCGGGCTGGTCACCGAGGCCGGCCCGAACTGGACGGTGGCCGAGCTGTGGCCGTACTTCGACGCCGCCCTGGACGCGTTCGGCCCCGAGCGGTTGATGTTCGGCTCGGACTGGCCGGTGTGCCTGCTCGCCGCGTCCTACGGCGAGGTCGTGGGCGCCGCCGAGCAGCTGACCGCGAGCCTGGGCGAGGCCGAGCGGGCCGCGGTCTTCGCCGGCACGGCCGCCCGCGTCTACGGGTTGGGGGAGCGGTGATGGAGACCGTGCGGCTGGCCTACGGCGAGACCGGCCTGGACCTGCGGGTCGACCCGGATGTCACCACCGTCGTGACGCCCCGGCACCACCAGGCCACCGAACCGCCGGTGGAGATCCTGCGCCGGGCGCTGCGGTCCCCGGTCGCCGGTCCGCCGCTGCGCGAGCGGGTGCGGCGCGGCCAGACCGTGGCGATCTCCGCCTGCGACGGCACCCGCCCGCAGCCGCGCGAGCTGATGATCCCGGCCATCCTGGCGGAGCTGGACGGCCTGGTCGACCTGGACGACGTCGTGGTGCTGGTCGCGACCGGGACCCACCGCGGCAACTCCGAGGCCGAGCTGCGCCGGATGTTCGGCGACGAGGTGGTCGACTCGGTGCGGATCGTCAACCACGACGCCCGCGACCGGAGCAGCCTGACCTGGGTGGGCGAGCTGGGCGAGGGCGTGCCGGTGTGGCTCAACCGGGAGTGGCTGGCGGCGGACGTGCGGATCACGACCGGGTTCGTCGAGCCGCACTTCTTCGCCGGGTTCTCCGGCGGGCCGAAGCTGGTCGCGCCCGGCCTGGCCGCCCTGGAGACCGTGCTGGTGCTGCACGACGCGCGCCGGATCGGCCACCCGCGGGCGGCGTGGGGGATCGTCGAGGGCAACCCGGTGCACGACGACGTGCGCGCGATCGCGGCGGCCACCGGGGTGACCTACGGGTTCGACGTGGTGCTCAACCAGGACAAGCAGGTGGTGGCCACGTTCGGCGGCGACCTGCTCGCCATGCACGCCGAGGCCGTGCGCACCGCCCGCGAGGTGGCCATGCGGCCCGTGCCGCACCGGTTCGACGTCGTGGTGACCACCAACTCGGGCTATCCGCTGGACCAGAACCTCTACCAGGCGGTGAAGGGCATGTCGGCGGCCTACCAGGTGGCCAAGCCGGGCGGCACGATCGTGTGCGCGGCCGAGTGTCGGGACGGGTTCCCCGACCACGGGTCCTACCGGGAGGTGCTGGCGTCGGCGGACTCGCCGGCGGCGCTGTTCGCGGAGATCTCCGCGCGGGAGGTGACCGTGCCCGACCAGTGGCAGGTGCAGATCCAAGCGCGCATCCAGGCCGAGTGCCGGGTCGTGATGCACACGTCGTACCTCAGCGACGCGGAGTTGGCTTCCGCGCACCTGACCCAGACCGACGACGTGTCCGCGACCGTCGCCGAGGCTCTCGCGGCGGCGGGACCCGGCGCCCGGCTCTGCGTGCTGCCCGAGGGGCCGCAGACGATCCCGTACGTGGGGTGAGGCATGGAACTGGGGGCGGTTGATCTCGGGTTCGCCCGGGTGGACGTCGATCGGGAGGCCCGGCAGGGCTTGCCCGAGGTCGTGTACGGCAGCGGGAAGACGCCCGAGCAGGTCGTCGGGATCGTGCGGACGTTGTTGCGGCACAACGACGGACCGGTGCTCGTCACGCGGGTGGAGCCGGACGCGGCGGAGTCCGTGCTGGCGTCCGTGCCCGACGGCGCGTACGACGATGCCGCGCGGTTGCTCGTGTGGCGGCCGGCGGCGCTGATCGGGTTCGACGTGGTCGTGGCGGCGGCGGGGACTGCGGACTTGCCCGTGGCGCAGGAGGCCGCCGCTGTGGCCCGTGCGGTGGGGTTGGGCGTTGCGACGGTCACCGATGTCGGGGTAGCGGGTCTGCACCGGTTGCTGGCCGAGCGAGAGCGTCTGTCCACTGCGGACACTGTGATCGTGGTGGCGGGCATGGAGGGCGCGTTGGCCAGTGCGGTCGGTGGGCTGGTCGCGTGTCCGGTGGTCGCCGTGCCCACCTCCACCGGGTACGGGGCCGGTTTGGAGGGCATCACCGCGTTGCTGGCGATGCACGCCTCCTGCGCGGCGGGGATCACCGTGGTGAACATCGATTCCGGGTTCGGGGCGGCGATGGCCGCGTTCCGGCTCGCGCGCGTGGTGGGGCGGAGGACGACGTGAGCCGGGTGTGCGTGATCTCGCCGTTCACCGGCTTGGCCGGGGACATGCTGTTGGCCGCCTTGGTGGACGCGGGCGCGCCGCTGGACGCGGTGCGGGCGGCCGTGTCCGAGACCGGGCTGACCGGGTGGGACCTCGCGGTCACGTCGGTGCTCAGCCACGGGCTCACCGGTTCGCGGGCGGTGGTGTCGGTGTCGGACACGGCGACCAGTCGCACGGCGGCCGAGTTGATCGCTATGGCGGACCGGGTGCGGGACCGGGCGGTGGCCGACACCGCGGTCGCCGCGCTGCGGGCCATCGCGGAGGTCGAGGGCCGCCTGCACGGCGAGGATCCGGAGCGGGTGCACCTGCACGAACTGGGCGGGCACGACACCCTGGTGGACATCGTCGGCGTGGCCGCCGCCCTGCGCGCGTTGGACGTGGAGGCCGTGCACTGCGAGGCGTTGCCGATCGGGTCCGGGTCCGTGCGGACGGCGCATGGGGTGCTGCCGTGCCCGGCTCCGGCGACCTCGGCGTTGCTGGCCGGCGCGCGGGTCGTGGGCACGACTCTGACCGGCGAGACCGTGACCCCGACCGCCGCCGCTCTGCTGCGCGCGATCGGCGTCTCGTACGACCCCGCGCCGGCGATGCGGATGTCGGCCACCGGGTACGGCGTCGGCACCCGGACCTTGCCCGACCGGCCCAATGTGGCCGTGGTCCGGCTGGGTGACCGGGAATCGGACGTTCGCGACCTGGTGGTGCTGGAAACGAACCTGGACGACGTGACCGGCGAAGTCCTCGGTTACGTGGTGGGTGTGCTGTTGGAGTCCGGTGCGCTGGATTGCTGGATCACCCCGGCGACCATGAAGAAGGGCCGGCCGGGGCACGTGTTGCACGCGTTGGCCACACCGGAGAACGTCGAGACCATCCAGCAGCGGATGCTGGTCGAGACAGGTTCGTTGGGGGTGCGGCGGACGGACGTCGTGCGCACCGCGTTGCCGCGGACCACGTCCGTCGTCGACGTCCACGGGATGCCGGTGCGCCGCAAACACGGACCGCACCACGGAAAACCGGAGTACGACGACGCCGTGGCCGTCGCCCGCGAGACCGGTCTGCCACTGCGGACCGTGCTGGGCCTGGCCTGGGAGGAGCGCTGACATGGACACCGGTACCGCCGCCGCGCGGCTCATGGCACGTCTGACGGAGGTGGGCCCGGTCGCCGTGGCCTTCTCCGGCGGCGCGGACTCCGCCCTCGTGCTAGCCGCCGCCGTCCGCGCCAGTGGCGCTGACCAGGTGCTAGCGGTGACCGCGAACTCCGCGAGCCTAGCCGCCGCCGAACTCGCACACGCCCGGTCCTTCGCCGCCGACCTGGGCGTCCGGCACCTGACCCCGGAGACCCGAGAACTGGACAACCCGTCGTACGCGGCCAACGGCCGAGACCGTTGCTACTTCTGCAAATCCACCGTGCTGGACACCATCACCGCAGTCGCACGCTCAGAGGGCGTGACCGCCGTGGCGACAGGCGTGAACGCCGACGACGCCGTGGACCCGTTCCGCCCGGGCATCCGCGCCGGCGACGAGATCGGCGTGCACACCCCGTTGCGTGACATCGGGTTGACCAAGGCGGAAGTACGCGCGGTAAGCCACCGATGGCTACTGTCCACTTGGGACAAACCGGCAATGCCGTGCCTGGCCAGCCGGGTGCGCTACGGCGTGTCGATCACGCCCGCGCGCCTGGCCAGGGTGGAGCGGGCGGAGACGGCCGTCCGAGCTTGGCTGGCCAACGCCGGCACCCCAAGCCGAGACGTGCGCGTGCGAGACCTGGGCGAGGTCGGCCGAGTAGAACTGGACCCACACCTGGCCACCGCCACCGGCGTCGGCCCGGCACTGACCGAGGTCGTCCGGGCAGCGGGTTTCGCCGACGCCCAGGTGGCGGTATTCCGCTCGGGAGCCCTCAACCACGAGTGACCTGACGGGCCCCCGTGACGACCTGGACAACCAAGCCTGCGCGCCCGCAGGGCGTGCTCTTCGAAGTAGCTCGCGCAGCAGACCGCTCTCCTGGGCTTCTTCCGTCATCCTTGGCGGCCTGCCCGCCGGCGAGGCTCTTTTGATCCTTCGACTCGCGCTTCGCTTCCTCAAGCCCACGCTTCGCGGGTCCAAACGGGACGCGCTCCGCGCTCGCAAGCTCGAACGCGCTCCGCGCTTGAACGCGCGAAGCGCTCGAAAGATGAAAAGCGGCGCTCGCCGCGCGGCAGGCCCCCGGGGGAAAGAAACCGAGGCCCTTCCCGTGGGCGCTGCCGCTTGGCGGAACGCAAGAGCGTGCCGCCTTCGGCGGGAAAGCGCGCGAATTGCGCGTTACTCGTCTAGCAGCGCAGGCCCACGCGCTGGGCCAGCAATGCCGCGTGCATCCGGTTCGGCAGGTCGAGCTTCGTGAGGATGTGGGACATGTGGGTCTTCACCGTCGCTGCCGACACGTGGATCTCCCGCGCGATCTCCACGTTCGACCTGCCCTGCGCCACCAGCCGCAGCACCTCGCGCTCCCGCACGGTCAACCCGCCCAACGGCGGCAGGCCGCGCAGGCGGTCCACCAGGCCGGCGGCCAGGTAGGTCCCGCCGGCTGCCACCGCCCGGACCGCCGGCACCGCGTCCGCCCCGTCCCGGCACGCGAAGCCCCGGGCGCCCGTGTGCAGCGCCCGCACGAGCTCCACCGGCTCGATCAGCACGACCACCCGCAGCCCGGCGTCGGCCAGCCGCCACACCAGGCGCTCGGCGAACCCGTCCACCACCACGACCTGCGGCCGGTCGCGCAGCACCACCTCGGGCAGGGCGCGTCGGACCGGGTCGAGGCCGGGCAGGGGGCGATCGGCTCCGCCCACCAGCAGCACCTCCACCGCCCTGGGCATCAGTGCCCCATCCCCAGGCCGCCGTCGACCGGGATCACCGCGCCGGTGATGTAGCTCGCCGCCGGGCCGGCGAGCCACTCCACCACGCCCGCGACCTCCGTCGGGTCGGCGAACCGGCCCAACGGGATCGAGTCGCGGTAGGCCGCGCCGTACTGCTGCGGGAGGTTCGAGGTCATGTCCGTGGTGACGAAGCCGGGGGCCACGACGTTCGCCGTCACGTGCCTGCTGCCGACCTCCCGCGCGATGGACCGCGCCAGGCCGATCAGGCCGGCCTTGCTCGCGGCGTAGTTGGTCAGGCCCGCGCTGCCGTAGAGGCCGACCACCGACGAGATGAAGATCATCCGGCCGTTGCGGGCGCGCACCATCGAACCCACCGCGCGCCGCGCGCACCGCCACGCGCCGGTGAGGTTGGTGTCGATCACCCGGGTGAACCGGTCCTCGGTCATCCGCGTCAACAGGGTGCTGTCGGTGATGCCGGCGTTGGCCACGAGCACCTCCACCGGCCCCAACTCGTGCTCCACCTCCGCGAACGCCGCGTCCACGGCCGCCGAGTCGGTCACGTCGCACCGCACCCCGAACAGGTACTCGGGCACGGCCGCGCCCCGGTGGGTGATCGCGACCCGGTCGCCGCGCTCGGCGAACGCCCGCGCGATGGCCAGTCCGATACCGCGATTGCCCCCGGTCACCAGAACCGTCCGGGCCATTGGCACTCCTTTACCCTAGGCCGGTCGAATGAAAGAACGCGCATTCACACCGGCGACGTCGATTCGACCAATACGGTGGAAGCCGGTAATGGGCACCGGCGCCCCTCCCCGGACATTAAGGAGGGACGTCCTGCGCGCGTCAGACTTCACCGGCCGCACGATGGGCATTTCCGGCCGGCCGGCCTGGCTCACCCGACGCGGAATCGCCGGAATCCGCAGCATGGTCGAGGTCGCCGCCGCGCACGGCGTGGCCGCGGGGACGTGCCTGGAGGGCAGCGGGGTCACGCCGGACCTCCTCGACGACCCGGACGCCGCCGTGCACGGGTCCCAGGAGCTGGTGGTCGCCGGCAACCTCGTGCGGGCGTGTCCCCGGACCGGTTTGGGTGTCGAGGCCGGGTCGCGGCTCGGGTTGCGGCACTACGGCGTGTGGGGTTTCGCGATGTTGGCCAGCCCGACCCTGGGCGTCGCGGCGGAGGTCGGTCTCCAGCGGCTGGAGTTGACCTACGTGACCGCCGGGGTGGCGTTGTGGGTCGCGGGCGGGGAGGTGCGGGTCGAGGTGGACGCGGCCGGCGTGCCCGCGACCGTCCGGGACTTCGTGGTGGAACGGGAGTTGGCCACCGTCCGGACCATCGTCGATGCCATCCTCGGTGAGCCCGTGCCGTTGCTGCGCATCGAACTGCGCCGCCCGAAGGTCACCGGCCTGTTCCCCGGTGTTCCCGTGGTGTTCGACGCGCCCCGCGATGCGCTGGTCGCCGCCGCCTCGGTGCTGGACAGACCGCTGCCGCAGGCCGACCAGCGCACTATGCGCTTGTGCGCCAGGGAATGCGACCTGCTCCTGCACGACCGCCTGGACCATCGGGTCACCGAATGCGTCCGTAGCTTGTGTCGGACCACGGGCTCGTTCCCGGACATGACCACCACCGCCGCCCGCTTGCACTTGTCCACCCGGACGCTGCGCCGCCGCCTGGCCGCTGAGGGCACCTCGTACCACCGGCTGGTCGCCGAGGTCCGCCACGCGACGGCGATCGAGCTGCTGTCGACCACCAGGCTCGGCGTCGAACCCATCGCCCTGCGCCTGGGCTACACCGACGCGTCCACCTTCACCCGCGCCTTCCGCCGCTGGACCGGCACCACCCCGGGCGCCTACCGCTCCCTGGCCCGCTGACCCCGGTGGTGGGAAGCACTATCCAGGCGACCGGCGGGGGTGGCACCATTCTGGCCGACCTGGCATCACCCGCCAGGCCCGCACCTGCTGAAGGGCTGGGGGCCCGTGGAGCCGACCGCGATCCTGCCGATCGTGTCCTTGCTGTCCATCGTCACCGTCGAGTTCGGCGGCCATGCGCTGCTCAGGTTCATCACCACCGACCGCGAGACCCTCGGTGAGCTGCGGGAGCGGTTCTTCCGGGCCGGGCACGCGCACGCCGGCGTGCTGCTGGTGCTGAGCCTGGTCTACTTCCTGTACCTGCCCAGGGCCGAGTTCTCCACGGGGATGCAGTGGGTGTGGGGGATCGCCTTGATGGCGGGCGTGCTGGCCCAGTCCGGCGGGTTCTTCCTGCACCTGTGGCTGGGCAAGCCCGGCGCGAAGTCGCCCGGCACGGCGGTGACCCGCGTCGGGGCGCTGCTGATCGCCGCCGCGCTGGTGGCGTTGGCCGTGGGGCTGATCCAGGCGCTCTGACCTGGAACGTCCACAAAGGACCAAACGGTCGCCTGGTCATCTGTCAACGTGCGGAAGAGGGTGTTCTCACCGCCCCGCGCGGGGTTGAATCGCGCTCTCACGCCGCACGCATGCAAGGGAGTGCCCATGCGCACAGCCACCGTGGCCGCAGCCGTGGTCGCGATCGCCGCCGCGACCGCCACGCCCGCCTCCGCGATCAACACCTACAACGCCACCCCCGCGCCGGAGCGGACGGAGGTCGGCGCACTGGTCGCGACCTGGGACAACGACGCCAACCCCGCAACCCCCGACCGCGTCGACTGGGTGTGCAGCGGCACGATGGTCGACCGCGACACCTTCCTGACCGCCGCCCACTGCACCACCGACTGGCCGTCGAACGTCAAGTTCTACGTGTCCCTGCTCCAGGACGTGCAGTCCGCCCTCGACAGCGCCACCGGCACGCCCGCGCAGAAGGCGGCGGCCGTCGGCGTCCCCGGCGTGGCGCACAACGACCCGGCCTACCCCGGCACCTCCGCCGACCCGCACGACATCTCGGTGGTCCAGGTCTCCGCCAAGCAGATCGCCGCCCGCTGGTCGTTCACCCCGGCCACCCTGCCCACCGCCGGCAAGCTCGACGCCCTCGGCCCGCAGGCGTTGAACGACACCGACTACACGGTCGTCGGCTACGGCACCGAGGAGGCCCTGAACGCACCCGGCGGCCAGACCCACCCGGGCGGCGGCGTCCGCATGAAGGCCACGCTGGGCTTCAACGCCCTCAACAACAGCTGGCTGCGCCTGTCCATGATCGAGTCCCAGGGCTACGGCGGCGCCTGCTACGGCGACTCGGGCGGCCCGAACTTCGCCACCATCGACGGCAAGCGCACCCTGGTGGCCACCACGATCACCGGCGACGCACCCTGCTACGCCACCAACGTGGTCTACCGCCTCGACACCCCGGCGGCCCGGACCTTCCTGAGCCCGTTCGTCACCCTGCCCTGACCGCCTGGACCTGCTCGGCTCCTCCGCTCAGGCGGGGCCGAGCAGGTCCCACTTGTTGCCGGCGATGTCCCGGAACACCACGATCCGCCCGTAGGACTCGGTGCGCGGCTCGGTCAGGAACTCGACGTTCGCGGCGGTCATCCGGGCATGGGCAGCGTCGAAGTCGTCCACCCGCAGGAAGAACCCGACCCTCCCGGCCACCTGGTCCCCGACAGCGGCGGCCTGCTCGGGACCGTCGGCCTTGGCGAGCAGGATTCCCGTCTCGGCCCCGGGCGGTCGCACGACGACCCAGCGCTTGGGGCGGCCGTCGTTGGTGAGAGACGGTGAGTCGTCGACCAGGTCGAAGCCGAGTACCCGGGTGAAGAACTCGATGGCTGGGTCGTAATCGGCCACGACGATGGTGATGAGATCGACTCGCATCTCCGGGAGCTTAGGCGGTGCCCATCCGTCGAGGCGCATATCTGCGGTGTGGGTTGGCGATGTGGGCGGGATCATGGTTCGTGTTGGGGTTACCCAGTCGGGGGTTGCTCTCTCCGATGGGGGTTGTGCGCGTATGACGCTGCTTGGTGATGCCCTGCTGTCCGTGCGTCGACGTGAGTGGGCGTCGCTGTCCGGGGACGAGAGCCGGTCGATCGAGTCGATCTGGGCGGAGGCGTTCCCGCCCACCGAGCGAGGAGCGCACGACACCGTCTCCCGGCGGGCCGGCACCTGGTTGTGGACCGCTCACCTCGACGGCGACCTCGTCGGGTTCGCGACCGGGTTGGCGCTGCCCACCTCGGGAGCCGCCTACCTGGAGTACCTGGCCGTGTCGTCGGCGACCCGGGGCCTGGGCGTGGGCGCCGCACTGCTGGACGTGATCGCCGAGGACGTGCGGGACGACGTGCGCGGGATCGTGCTGGAGGTGGAGGACCCCGTGCGGACACCCGGGCAGGACCCGCTGCTGGCCCGGCGGGTCGCGTTCTACGAGCGGTGGGGTGCACGGCCGGTGCGGTGGCTGGACGGGTACTCCATACCCGACCCGACCGACCCGGGCGGGGTGGTGCCGATGGTCCTGTTGTGGCGCGGGGACGAGGAATTGGACCCCGACGGGGTGGCGCGAGTGCTCACCGACCTGTACGAGGGCTACTACGCCGGGGTCGCGCCGGCCGGGCACCTCGAAGCGATGCTGCGCCGCGTCTCGACCGGCGCCGATGACTGAGCCCGGTTCCGACCACGTCCACAACGCGGTTGGCAGTTCCGTGACGGGTCCGGTGGTGCAGGCGGGCACCGTGAGCGGCGGGATCACCTTGTCCGTGCCCGCCCCGCCGGTGCACATCGTGCCGCACCAACTGCCCGCTGTGGCCTCGCCGTTCGTCGGCCGGGCCGCGCAGGTGAGTCAGCTGAGCGAGTCGCTCACCGACGCGGGTGACGGCGGGTCGCTGATCCACGTGATCAGCGGGACGGCGGGGGCGGGGAAGACGACGTTGGCGGTGCGTTGGGCGCACCAGGTCGCCGCGCGGTTCCCGGACGGCCAGTTGTACGTCAACCTGCGCGGCTTCGACCCGTCCGGCGCGCCGATGACGCCGGCGGAGGCGATCCGGGGCTTCCTCGACGCCTTCGGTGTGCGCTCCCAGCAGATCCCGGTCGCGCTGGACGCCCAAGCCGCCCTGTACCGCAGCCTGCTGGCCGAACGGCGGGTGTTGGTGGTGCTGGACAACGCCCGCGACGCCGAGCAGGTGCGCCCGTTGCTGCCGGGGCCGCGCTGCTTCGTCCTGGTCACCAGCAGGCACAGCCTGGACAGCCTGATCGTCCGGGAGGGCGCGCGCAGCATCCGGCTGGACCCGTTGAGCCACGCCGAGGCGACCGAACTGGTGGCCGCGAGGGTCGGCGCGGCTCGGGCCGAGACCGACCCGGCGGCCGTGCGCGACCTGGTCGACCGGTGCGTCCGCCTGCCGCTCGCGCTGGTGCTGGCCGCCGCGCGGGCGATCGCCGACCCGGAACTGCCGCTGGACGCCCTCGCGGAGGAGTTGCACGGCGAACAGGACCGGCTGGACGCCCTCGACCTGGGCGACACCTACCTGGGGATGCGCGCGGTGTTCTCGTGGTCCTACCACGCGCTCAGCCCGCCGGCCGCCGACCTCTTCCGTCTGCTGGGCCTGCACCAGGGGCCGAAGATCGGCCTGCACGCCGTCGCCGCGCTCGCCGACGTGCCGGTGCGGCGGGCGCGGGTGCTGCTGGCGGAGCTGACCAAGGCGCACCTGGTGCAGGAGTCGGGGAAGCGGTACGCGCTGCACGACCTGTTGCGCAGCTACGCCGCCGAGCTGGTGGGCCGGTCCGTGCCCGAGGAGGCCGTGCGACGGCTGCTGGACCACTACTTGCACACCGCGCTGGCGGCCGATCGCCGGCTGGCCCCGCACCGCGCGAAGATCACCGTGCCGCCCGCGACCAGCGCGCCGCTGGAGATCGCCGACGAGACCGAGGCGCTGGACTGGTTCGCCACCGAGCACGCGAACTTGCTGGCCGCGGTGAAGACCGCCGAACAGCACCAGGAGCACACCCGCGTGTGGACGTTGGCGTGGAGCGCGGTGAACTACTTCGAGCGCAAGGGCCACTGGCGGGACTGGCTGGCCACCCAGAGCGCCGCCGTGACCGCCGCGTCCCACGCCGGGGACCGCTCCGCCGAGGCCCGCGCGCACCGCCTGGCCAGCCGGGCGGCCATCCGCCTGCACCGCTACGACGAGGCCGCCGAGCACCTGGAACAGGCGTTGGGGTTGTACGAGGAGCTCAACATCCCGGTGGGCAAGGCGCGGACGCACATCTCGTTCAGCTGGGTGCGCGAACTCCAGGAGCGCTACACCGAGGCCGTGGACCACGCGATCTACGCGTTGAAGCTGTTCCAGGAGGTCGGCAGCCGCACCGGCGAGGCACGGGCGTTGGACCAGCTCGGGTGGGAACTGGCCCTGTCCGGCGACCACGAGCAGGGCCTGGTGCACTGCCAACACGCCCTGGACCTGTTCCGCGCCCTGGACCACCGTCCCGGCCAAGCCGAGACCGAGGACAGCGTCGGCCACATCAACCACCTGCTGGGCCGCTACGACCAGGCCGAAGCCCACCTGCGCCGCTCCATCGCCCTGTCCCGTTCACTGGGCGACCGGCACACCGAAGCCGTGGCCCACAACCGCCTGGGCGACACGCTGCTGGCCGTGGGCCGCCGAGACGAGGCCCGTCAAACTTGGACGACCGCGTTGTCCCTGTTCGAAACCGAGGCCGCTCCGGAGGTGACGGCGGTGCGGGCGAAGCTCGCCGGTCTCCGCTAGGCCGGTCTCCGCTAGGCCGGTTTGGTCGGGGTGGAGGTGATGAACGGGCTGCGGAAGGTGAAGTCGGGCCGATTTGGGCGGTCGCGGTGGGGAGGTCGCCTCGGAAGCGGGCCTCGTGGTAGGTCCGGACGGGGGTCATGGCGTCTCCTCGGTGAGGCGTAGGTGCTCTTCGATCCGTCGCTGGTTCTCGACCACTCGCAGGCACAGGTGGCGGAACTGGGCGAGGTCCTCGTGGGTGAAGCCGGCGAAGAGCGCGGACATCGCGCGGCGGGTGGGTTCGCGGAAGGCGTCGAGCCAGTCGCGGCCGGCGGGGGTGAGGTGGACGCGGACCGAGCGGCGGTCTTGGCGGTCGGGGACGCGGTGCACCAGGCCGTCGCGCTCCAGGGTGTCCACCAGGCCGGTGACGTTGCGCGAACTCACGCCGCCGGCGCGGGCCAACTCGCCGATGCTCAGGCCGTCGTCCGTGGCGAGGCGGACCAGGACGTCCATCGCACCGGCACTGACCCCCCGACCGCCGGCGCCGTGCCCCCTCATGCGGTCGACGGCCTGGGTGGCGGAGCGGAGGCCGGCGGCGGCTTCCAGTGCGAGCGTGTCGCCGTCGGTGGCTAGGACCTGCATGGACGTGCGGACTGCGGGGTCGTAGAGGAAGCCGTCTTCGGAGTTATGTACATACTTCACAATGAAGTACTACCACATCTCGGTGATCAGCTCGGCCAAGTGGTCCGGGTCGTGGTGGTCGGTGTCGATGCGGCGGCCGATGGCGCGTTGGTCGAGGTGCTCGGCCTCGGCGACGGCCTGGGCGGTGATCCGGTGCAGGTCGGCCGCCGGGAGGTCGCGGAGTGGGTCGCCCGGCTGGGCCCAGCCCTCGCCCGCCGCGCGGGCGGCGATGCGGGCGGCCAGGCGGTCGGGGCTCGCGTGCAGGCGGTACAGGGTGATGTCGGGGAGGACCTCGGCATAGACCTGCGTCTCCTCCGGCACCGGACCGGTGAGGACCAGGGTGCGGGCGCCGGCTGCGCGGTAGGTGCGCCACAGGTCCGACAGGACGCGGGCACGGAGGCGGTGGTCGAGCGGGCCGTGGCCGGCGATCTGGTCCAGGTCCACGTAGGCGGCGGTGTGGCCGGCGCGCAGGAGGCGTTGGTACACCGCGAAGCCGACCGTGGACTTGCCGACCCCGGTCGCGCCGCACAGCCACAGCACCCGGGGTGGGGCGAGCCGGCCCTGGGCGTGCGGCAACACCTGGTCCACGACGTCCGACACGGCCAACCCGGTGGTGTCCACGCGGAAGGCCACGCCCGGTTCGAGCAGGGCAGCCTCGGCCAGCGCCTGGTCGACCATGTCCGCCGGAGCGCGGCGTTCGAGCAGGCGAGCGCGGAGCACGGGCGGGTCGACATCGAGGCGGCACAGGGTCACCGCGGCGTGGGGGAGGAGGTCTGTCGGGACGCCGCGAGCCACGTCCACCACCCCGGACACCACGACGCACCGCACACCGGTCGCGGCGAGGTGCGAGACCACCGCGTCGAGGTTGCGCGCCTGCATCCGGTGCCGTCCCGGGTCGGACGGGGGTTCCGGGTAGCAGATGCCGAGTTGGTCGATGTCCACGAAGCCCGCGGCCACGCCCGAGTCGCGCAACCGCTGGTGGAGTGCCCATCCGACGGTCGACTTGCCGACACCGGGTGGGCCGCACAGCCACAACACAAGCACGGGTTCCGTCACGACGAGCGATTGTCCGAACCGCACCCGGCCCGTGTCACGCGATTTCCCCGCCCACCGACCGCACGCAGTCACGACCTGGCCGGGCTGGAGCCGGGTAGCTGGGCCGAAAAGGCTGATGTGGTCGCATCCGTGTGCGGTCGGCTCGTGCGCGGGTAGAGAAAACGCTTTCCCAAACCCGAATTTTCGGGTCACGGCTACGCCGACAAGGGCGCGTACCCGAGCACCGGGGTGGGGCTCGTTGTCGCTTTCCCTTGCCGTTCCTAGGGTTTGGCACACGGACCGACCGGCCCGGCGACCATCACCGACCAGATCGGCTCGGCGCACGCCTACGCTCCCGGTTCGCTGCGCGTGCCGCCGGGGTGGACGCCGCAGTGGTCGACCGACGGCACCACCTTCCAGGACGCCGAACCCGCGTCGGGCACGGTCGCGGTCCGGGCGACCAACGCCGCCGCGCGGCCCGGTGGCACGGTGCTCGCGTCGCAGCTCACCCCGCCTGTGCAAGCAGCGGTCACGGCGACGGGCGGCGACGGGTTCACCCCGTTGCTGCACCGGACGCCCTCGGGCTCCTTGCAGGCGTGGAACATCTTCCACCACGCCGCACCGAACACACCCAAGGTGGTGTGCAGCGAGCTGGCCACCGGCACCCTGTGCGCGTGCTGGCGTTCACACCGGAGGTGGTCGTGGGGCCGGACGGTCACACGCGCAGCTACCTCGCGGTGTGGGGCGGCGGCATCGCGGGTGCGGCGATCTGCCACGACTGGACCACCGGCGCGGGCTGCGCGGGCTTCCCGAACCCCGCCACGCACCCCGACGTCAACGGCGGCGCGACCCGCGACTACGGCTACGCCTACGACACCACCACCGGGTGCCTGATCGGCCTGGGTGACTCGGGCGTGCTGTTCTCGATGGACCCGGCCACCGGCGGATCGCCGTGCGCGCGCAGCGGCGCGGCGGTGACGCTGACCCCGTCGGCGTCCTACTGCGACGGCGACACCGACCACGTCACCGGCTACGGCCTCGCGCGGCTGGAGGGCATCACGCCGGCCAACGTGAACTTCGCCGCGTCCAGTGTGTCCGTGGTGGACCAGAACGGCGCGGCCGTGCCCACGCCGGGCTTCGCGTCCGACGGCTCGGTGGGCCTGACCGGCGTGTCGGCCACCGCGCACACGTCCCTGACGGTGACCACCCGGCTGGTGCTCAACGACGGCGCGGACTTCGCCGGCGGCGCCAGGCCGAACCTGGTGGTGGACTTCGTCGGCGACCCGCCGCAGGTGTGCTTCAAGACCACCGCGGTCACCGCCTGCACGGTCACCGACGTGGTGAACACGGCCACGAGCACCGACGCCTCCGGCTCCTTCAGTTCCAACGTGGTGTCGGTGCCGGTCGCGCCCGGCGCGGCGTGCCAGCCGGTCGTGCGGACGGAGAAGGCGATCTGCGCGTCCCACCACGCGGCGGACTGCGGTCCGGGCGGCGCGGGACCGTGGGTGAAGCAGGCCCCGGTCGGCCTGCTGGGCGCGTTGTTCGGCACGGCCCGGTGGCGGATCACCATCACCAACGACGGGCCGGTGGCCGTGGACAACGTCACCGTCTACGACCTGGACGAGCCGTCGTGCGAGACGGCCGGCGGGACGTTCAGCCTGGCGCCGGGCCAGTCCAAGCAGGTCTACTGCTCGACCTACGCGGTGGTCTCGCTGTTCCCGATCACCAACCACGCCAAGGCCAAGTACACACGCGCAACTCGCCGGCGGGCGCCCCGCCGTCCTACTCGCCGTACTCGTCGGCGAAGGCGTGCCTGTTGTTCTGCAACACCTGATCCCAGGGGAACCCGCCATCCAGCCAGGGTGGCGGGTTCCGCATGTTCGGAACTATGCTCCCGCTCATGCCGAATCTGCGGATCAGCGAGGCCGCGGCGCTGCTGGGCGTCAGTGACGACTCGGTGCGGCGCTGGATCGATCAAGGCCGGTTGCACGCGGTCGTGCTCGACAACGGCCGCAAGGCCATCGACGGCGCCGAACTGGCCGCGTTCGCCCAGCAGTTGTCCGAGGTCGCCGAGCCCGGGGTCACCGTGGCCGCGTCCGCGCGCAACCGGATGCGCGGCATCGTCACGCGCGTGGTCAAGGACGGGGTGATGGCGCAGATCGACATGCAGGCCGGACCGTTCCGGATCGTGTCGCTGATGAGCCGCGAGTCCGCCGACGAGCTGGGCCTGGAGGTCGGCAGCGTCGCGGTCGCCTCGATCAAGTCCACGCACGTCGTCGTCGAGATCCCGGAGGCGTGACCGTGCGGAAGCTGCTCGCGGTCGTGGTCTTGCTGGTGGCGGGCTGTGGCACTCCCGGAGCGTCCAGCCGGGGCGGTGCCTCGGGTGACATCACGGTGTTCGCCGCGGCCTCGCTGACCGAGTCGTTCACCAAGCTGGGCAAGGACTTCGAGGCCGCTCACCCCGGGGCGAAGGTGACGTTCAACTTCGCCGGGAGTTCGGCTTTGGCGCAGCAGCTCAACCAGGGTGCCCCGGCCGACGTGTTCGCCTCGGCCGCGCCGGCGAACATGAAGCAGGTCACCGACACCGGGACCGTCAAGGCCGCGCCCACGACGTTCGCGAAGAACACCTTGCAGATTGTGGTCCCCAAGGGCAACCCAGGTGGGGTGACCGGGCTGGCGGACTTCGCCAGGGCGGACCTGAAGATCGCGCTGTGCGCGGAGCAGGTGCCGTGCGGGGCGGCGGCGAAGAAGGTGTTCGAGGCGGCGGGCGTCACGGCCCGGCCGGACACGCTGGAGCAGGACGTCAAGGCCGCGCTGGCCAAGGTGGCGCTGGGCGAGGTCGACGCGGCGCTGGTGTACCGGACGGACGTCAAGGCGGCGGGGGACAAGGTGGAGGGCAAGGACTTTCCCGAGGCCGCCGAGGTGGTCAACGCGTACGTGATCGCGCCGGTGGCCACGGCGTCCAACTCGGTGGGGGCGCAGGCTTTCCTCGACCACGTCGTCTCGGCGGAGGGGCGGGCGGTGTTGGCTGAGGCTGGGTTCGCCGCGCCATGACGGGTGTGCGGAGGGCGCGGCTGCCGGTGGTTCTTGTGTTGCCGGCGGTGGTGGGCTTGGTCTTCCTGCTGTTGCCGCTGGTGGGACTGCTGGTCCGCGCGCCCTGGGCCACCCTGCCGCAGCGGCTGTTCAGCGCCGAGGTCGGGGACGCGCTGCTGCTGTCGCTGGTGTGCGCGAGCCTGGCGACGGTGGTGTGCGTGGTGCTGGGTGTGCCGCTGGCCTGGTTGCTGGCGCGCAGCGACCTGCCGGGACGCGGAGTGCTGCGCGCCCTGGTGACCGTGCCGCTGGTGCTGCCGCCGGTCGTCGGCGGTGTTGCGTTGCTGCTGGTGCTCGGGCGGCGTGGGCTGGTCGGGCAGTACCTGGACGCCTGGTTCGGGGTCTCGCTGCCGTTCACCACGGCGGGGGTCGTGCTGGCGGAGGCGTTCGTGGCCATGCCGTTCCTGGTCATCTCGGTCGAGGGCGCGTTGCGCGCGGCCGATCCCCGGTTCGAGGAGGCGGCGGCGACGCTGGGCGCGTCGCGGTGGCTGACGTTCCGGCGGGTGACCCTGCCGTCGGTGCTGCCCGGTCTCGTGGCGGGGACCGTGCTGTGCTGGTCGCGGGCGTTGGGTGAGTTCGGCGCGACGATCACGTTCGCGGGCAACTACCCCGGCGAGACCACGACCATGCCGTTGGCGGTGTACCTGGCGCTGGAGAGCGACCCGGACGCGGCGATCGTGCTCAGCGTGGTGCTGCTGGTGGTGTCGGTGGGGGTGTTGGCCGGGCTGCGGGACCGGTGGATCAGGGGTGCGGCATGACCCTGGACGCCTCCATCCGCGTGGCTCGCGGGGACTTCCGGCTGGAGTTGGACCTCACCATCGCGCCGGGCGAGGTCGTGGCGCTGCTGGGTCCCAACGGGGCGGGCAAGACGACCGCGTTGCGGGCGTTGGCCGGGTTGGTGGACGGTGGTCGGGTCGCGGTGGGCGAGTCCACTTGGGACGGTCTTCCGGTCGAGAAGCGGCCTGTGGGAGTGGTGTTCCAGGAGTACCTGTTGTTCGCGCACATGACTGCGCTGGACAACGTCGCTTTTGGTCTGCGCGCTCGCGGTATGCCGAAGGCGGCGGCGAACGCGGCGGCGTTGGAGTGGTTGCACAAGGTCGGGTTAGTTGAGTTTGCCCGCGCCAAGCCGCGGACGTTGTCCGGTGGGCAGGCACAGCGGGTGGCATTGGCCCGTGCGCTGGCGACGGACCCGCTGTTGTTGCTGTTGGACGAGCCCTTGGCGGCGCTGGACGCGAGCACCCGGCTGAAGGTCCGATCAGACCTGGGGCGGCACCTGCGGGACTACCCTGGACACACGCTGCTGGTCACCCACGACCCGCTGGACGCGATGGTGCTGGCCGACCGGATCGTCATCCTCGAAGGCGGGCGGGTGGTGCAGGAGGGGACGCCGGCGGAGGTCGTCCGCAGGCCGCGCACGGATTACGTGGCCCACCTGGTCGGCCTGAACCTGTACCGGGGGTGGGCGGATGGTGTCGAGGTGTCCCTTGCGGATGGTGGGCGGGTGACGGTGGCGGAGCCTGTGGAGGGAGAGGTGCACGTGGTGTTCTCTCCGACGGCGGTGGGGCTGTACCCCGAACAACCGGCGGGCAGCCCGCGCAACACGTGGCCCGTGACCGTCGTGGGGATCGAGCAACACGCCCACACCACCCGCGTCCAGCTGGACGGGACGCCGGCGGTGTTCGCCGACATCACCACCGCGACCGTGGCCGACCTGCGCCTGGAGCCGGGGGACAGGCTCTGGGCGGTGCTGAAGGCCACGGAGATCCACACCTACACGGTGTGAGGGGTGATGTGGGTCACGACGTGTCACGGTCGAGGCTTGCTCGGTGTCTTGGGGGCGTTGCGGCCCTGAGCTGAGGAGACACCGAGATGAGCACCGAAGTGGTCGTGGTGGGTGGCGGGTACGCGGGGGTCATGGCGGCCAACCGGCTGACCCGGCGCGGCGATGTGAACGTGACCCTGGTCAACGCCCGGTCGACGTTCGTCGAGCGCATCCGGCTGCACCAACTGGCCGGCGGCACCCATCCCGCGGTGGTCGAGTACCGGGACGTGCTGGCCGAGCGGGTTCGGCTGGTGGTGGGCAGTGCGACCCGGATCGACGCGGCTGGGCGAGCGGTGGAGCTCGCGAGTGGAGAGGTCCTGCGCTACGACTACCTCGTGTACGCGGTGGGGAGTGCCGCCGCGGTGCCGCGGGTGCCGGGGGCGGCCGAGTTCGCCTATCCGATCGCGAGCCTGGAGCAGGCCGAGCGGCTACGGCCTGCGTTGGACGTCGCCAGTGCGGTGACGGTGGTCGGGGGCGGCGCGTCCGGCATCGAGATGGCCGCCGAGCTGGCCGAACAGGGGCGTGCGGTGACCTTGGTGTGCGGCGGGGCGCTGGGGCCGTACCTGCACCCGAAGGGGCGGCGTGCGGTGGCTCGGCGGCTCGCTGACCTGGGGGTTGTGGTGGTCGAGGGCGCTGAGGTGGTGGAGGTCGAGCGGGCGGCCGTGCGGCTGGCCGATGGGCGGGTGATCGCGGGTGAGGTCACCGTCTGGACGGCCGGGTTCGGGGTGCCGGACCTCGCCGCGCGCAGCGGGCTGAGCACCGATCCCGAGGGGCGTCTGCGTACCGACGAGACGCTGACCAGCGTGGATGACGAGCGGATCGTCGCGGCCGGCGACTGCGCCGCCCCCTCGGACCTGCCCTACCGGATGGGGTGCCAGTCGGCGGTCCAGCTCGGGCCGCAGGCTGCGGAAACCGTGCTCAGCCGCATTGCCGGGGAGCAGCCGGCGGTGGTTCAGGTGGGGTTCGCCGGGCTGTGCGTCAGCCTGGGGCGTCGGGCCGGGATCTTCCAGTTCGCCTCGCGGGACGACCAGGCGACCAAGCTGCACGTCGGTGGTCGGGTCGGTGCGGTGATCAAGGAGTTCGTGTGCAAGAGCACGGTGAAGCAGCTGGCGAGCGAGGCCCGCAAGCCCGGTGCGCGTGACGTGTGGATGAAGGACCCCAAGCGCGGCGAGCTGGTCGGGACGGAGCCGGTGCGGGTGAGCTGGTCGGCGTGAGCGAAGATCGACGGTGTGGGGAACCAGGGGGTTGTGGGTATGAGTGAGCACGCGGCGACCGAGGCGTTCGTCACCTACCGCAACCTCTTGTTCACCGTCGCGTACGAGATGCTCGGGTCGGCGGCCGACGCCGAGGACGTGTTGCAGGAGACGTGGCTGCGGTGGGTCGAGGTGGACCTGGCGGAGGTGCGCGACCAGCGCGCCTACCTGGTCCGGGTCACCACCCGCCAGGCGCTCAACCGGCTGCGTACCGTGCAGCGCCGCAAGGAGGCCTACGTCGGGCCGTGGCTGCCCGAGCCGTTGCTGACCACGCCGGACGTGGCCGAGGACGTCACGCTCGCCGAGAGCGTGTCGATGGCGATGATGCTCGTGCTGGAGACGCTGTCGCCGACCGAGCGGGCCGTGTTCGTGCTGCACGAGGCCTTCGGCGTCGGCTACGACGAGATCGCCGAGGCCGTGGGCAAGACCCGCGAGACCGTCCGCCAGATCGCGCACCGCGCCCGCCGCCACGTCGACGCCCGCCGCCCGCGCAAGGCCGTCGCGGCGAGCGAGGTGCGGGCCGTGGTGGAGTCGTTCCGGCGTGCCCTGGACACCCGCGACTTCCAAGGCCTGCTCGACGTCCTCGCGCCGGACGTCGTGCTGACCGCCGATGGTGGTGGCGTGAAGCAGGCGGCTCGGCGGCCGATGGTCGGGGCGGAGAGGCTGGTGCGGTACGTGCTGGGCGGCATCGCCAAGACCCAGGCCGACCTGGCGACCGAGCCGGCGGTGTTCAACGGCAACCCGGCGGTCCTGTTCCGCGTGGGCGGGGAGGTGGACGGTGTGCTGGCGTTCGATGTGGAGGACGGCCGCATCACCGGGCTGTACTTCGTCCGGAACCCGGAGAAGCTGACCCGGATCGGGGCCTCGACGGCGTTGACGCTGAGGTGAGCGGCACTGCGGTGAGGCGGTGCCGCGGTGACCGATCAGGATTCGAGAAGCGGCGGCCAGGGGTCGGCGCTTAGCGTTGTCGGCATGAGGTTCACCGACATCGAGGCGGGGGTGCTGCACTGATGTGCCTCTACCGCGTACCCGGCGCCGCCGAGGCGATCGCCGCCGGACACGCCGAGCCCGCGCCCGTCGACCCGCCCGTGACCACCGACGTCCCCAACCAGGCCCCGATCCTCGAGGAGATCTCCCGATGACCACCAAGACCGCCGCGTACGAGGGTTTCTCCGCCGAAGAGCGCGCGGCCATGAAGGAACACGCCCGCGAGGTCAAGAAGGACGCCCGCCGCAAGTCGGCCGCCGACAAGGAGGCGGAGTGGGCGCAGGACGTGCTGGCCAAGATCGCCGAGATGCCGGAGGCCGACCGCGTCATGGCCGAACGCGTGCACGCCGTCATCACCGCCAACGCCCCGATGCTCGCGCCGAAGCTGTGGTACGGCCAGCCCGCGTACACGTTGGACGGCAAGGTCGTGTGCTTCTTTCAGAACAAGGACAAGTTCAAGACCCGGTACGCCACCCTGGGCTTCAACGACTCGGCGGGCTTGGACGACGGGGAGATGTGGGCCACGCACTTCGCCCTGACCGAGGTCACGCCGAAGGTGGAGGAGCGCATCGCGGAGCTGGTGCGCCGGGCCGTCGGCTGACGAGTGGGTGAGAAGCGCTTGCCTTGACGTGGGCGTCAAGGCTTAGCGTCGGCGGGCGTGAAGTTCGCGATCAGCTACAGCACCACTTACTTCGGCGTGGACCCCGACCGGATGGTGGCCTACGCGCGGCACGCCGAAGAGTGCGGTTTCGAGGCTTTGTACCTTCCCGAGCACATCGCGGTGTACCCGGGTGCGGCGATCGGTGGCCACCGGATCCCGGCCGGGTTGCCCTACGCGGACCCCGTCGACACCCTCAGCTTCATCGCCGCCGCGACCAGCCGGATCCTGTTGGGGACCGGGGTCCTGCTGCTGCCCTACCACCACCCGGTCGTGCTGGCGAAGCGCTTGGCGACGGTGGACGTCCTGTCCCGCGGCCGGATGCGCCTGCTCACCGTGGGGCTGGGCGTCCTGCCGGGTGAGGCGAAGGCGGTGGGTGTCGACTTCGCCTCACGGGGGCGGCGGGCGGACGAGTCGATCGACGTGCTGCGCCTGTTGTGGGAGGGCGGCGAAGAGGGAGTCGACCACGAGGGGGAGTTCTTCGAGTTCGACGGCTTGTGCAGTTTTCCCAAGGTGCATGGCGGCGGGTCGCTTCCGGTCCACGTGGGAGGGTCCAGTCGGGCGGCGGCTCGCCGGGCCGGGTTGAGGGGGGACGGCTATTTCCCGGGTGGTGCGTTGACGCCGGACGAGCGGGAGGCCCAGTGGGAGCTGGTGCGGGAGACGGCCGAGTCGGTGGGGCGTGACCCTGGGCGGTTGGAGTACACGCGGTGGGGGTCGATCGACATGGGGGTGGAGCAGGCGGGGGTGTTCGCGGAGCAGGGGGTGACGCGGGTGGTCGTGACCGCGACCAGTGCGGATCCGGCGGAGCAGCGTGACCAGATGTCCGCCTTCGCCGAGCGGTTCGGTGTGAACGGTGGAGGTTTGGCCAGGTATTAGGCTTGCGGCTTGTGAAGATCCTGTTGGCCATCGTCGCCGTGTTCGGGTGCATGGCGGCGGTGATCGGCGGTGCCGTGCTGGTGATGCGCGGCGATGCGCCGGACCCGCACGCCTACCCGGGCAGTTCGTCGGGAGTCTCCTTCGCCGAGGCGCAGGAGGTTTCGGCGATTGCGTTGCCGGAGTGCGCGCAGGAGACGGCGAAGTTCCACCAGGGGCCTTCCTTTGTGGATGCCGTGGTGGTCATGGACTTCACGGCTCCGGACGAGTGCGTGGCGGAGTTCCTGGCCGGGGTGGGGATCGACGGCAACACCCCGGTGGTGCGGTGGAAGCAGGAGTTCACGGAGAGTGGGTCGCCGATCGTCCCGCCGGTGAACTCGGGCATCACGTGGACCTTCTCGCGTGAGGACCGGGTGGAGTACTGGCGGATCGAGCGGAGCCGCGGGGTGTACGAGAAGGCCGTGATGGTCGTGGTCAACCGGTCCGCGCAGCCCCAACACGTCTACATCGAGTCCTTGCCGTCCAACTGAACGCCTGAGGCCTGGACGCTTGGGGCTCGGGCCTGGGCGTCAGCGGACGACCAGCGCGGCGGCGGCCAGGGTGAGGACCGAGAGGGTGGCGAGTGTGGGGATCAGGTGGGGAAGCGGGCGGGTGGTGGTGCGGGTTCGGAGGTAGGCGGTGGTGCAGAAGAACAACCACGCCGGGACGATCAGGGCTAGCGCGATCGGGTGCTCGGTGGCCTCGCGGGCGGCCAAGAGGGCGACGACGGTGCAGGTGAGGGCGGTGCGTCGCCACGCCAGGCCGGTGCGTTCCGGTTGCAGGCCGGGGTCGGTCACGGGTTGCTCACCACGATGGTGACGATGACCGCGCAGGACAGGGCGAAGAGCAGGACGGCCAGCAGGGCCGGGAACCTGGTCACCGGTAGCGGGTCGCCGCGGCGCATCGCGCGTTCGCAGCGGACCCAGTGGTGGACGGCCCGCAGTGCGCAGACCGTGCCGAGGCCCACGGCGGTCAGGGCGACGGCCGTGCGGAGTGGGGCGGGTAGGTCAGGTAGGAACTGGTCTACCGCCAGTCCCGCGCCGACCAGGGCCAGCGCGGTGCGGATCCAGGCCAGAAAGGTTCGCTCGTTGGCCAGGGAGAAGCGGTAGTCCGGGGTCTTGCCCTCGGCGAGCATCCGGGACGGCGAGAACCACAGCCGCAGGTCGCGCATCACGCGAGTGCTCCGGGATCCATCCGGTCCTCCCAGTGGGTCGGTTGGGACTATCGTGCCACGGCGTGTCCTATGTGGACTGCCAGAGGGTCAGCTTCTCCGGGTTGCGGACCGCCCAGATGTGTCCGATCCGGTCGCCGGTCAGGTCGAACGCCGCCACCGTGACGGTGACGCCGTCGAGCTGGACTACCAGGCCGGGCAGCCCATTGACGGTGCGTTCCAGGATGGTCAGGCTGGGCGTCCGGTCGAGCATGTAGCGGGCGATCCGGTCGCTGCCGCTGATCGGGGTACCGGCCCCACCACGCGCTTGGGTACGTGACCTTCGTCCGGCCTCTGGTCATGGTGGTGGTCGCGGGGTGGCCAGGCTGCCCCGCAGCCTGGTGTGGCTGCCCGGTGTGGTGGTGGCGTTGACGGGGGTGCAGGTCGTGATCGCGAAGGTGGCTCGGGTACTGGACGACTCGGCCGGTGCCCTGGTCTTCGGGCTGCACGCGGTGAACGGCATGGCGATCGCGGCGGTGGTGGGGCTGATCCTGCGGCAGGCGGTGGTGGACCGCGTGTCCGTGTCCGTTTGAGCGGGTTGCTTTCCGTTCGCAGGGTGCGGGTTCAGGCGGTGCCGAACCAGCGGGGGAGGTGGTCGAGCAGGTCCTGTTGGTCGTCGCCGGCCCATGCCACGTGGCCGTCCGGGCGCAGGAGCACGGCGGGCACGTCCAGGTCCTCGCTGACCTCCACGACGTGGTCCACCCGGTCCGACCAGCCGGCGGTGGAGAGCCGTCCCGTCTGGTCCAGGAGCACGCCTCGGGCGGTGTGCAGGTGGTCGTAGAGGTGGCCGGTTTTCAGGGGGAGGTCGGGCAGGCGCCGGCCGACGAGGTCGTGGTTGCCGCCGAAGTCGTAGCGGATGGCGGTCGCCATGACCTTCTCCAGCAGGAACCGGTTGACCTCCTCGAACTCCATCAGTTGCGCGAGCAGGCGGCGCACGGCCTGCGGACCAGGCTCGTTGGTGGTGAGCAGGACTTGGGCGCGGGTGTTGTCCAGGACGTCGGCGGCCACCGGGCGTCGTTCGGTCTCGTAGGTGTCCAGGAGGTCCGGCGGCGCCCAGCCGGCGAGTTCCGCCGCGAGCTTCCACCCGAGGTTGACCGCGTCCTGGACGCCGAGGTTGAGGCCCTGGCCGCCCAGGGGTGGGTGGACGTGGGCCGCGTCGCCCGCCAGCAGCACGCGGCCGTCGCGGTACCGGTCGGCGAGCCGGGTGGCGTCGCCGAAGCGGGACAGCCAACGCGGTGAGTGCACCCCGTAGTCCGTGCCCGCGACCGCGCGGATCGCGTCCTTGAGCTCGTCGAGGGTGGGCGGGACGGTGCGGTCCTCGGCGACGTCGGGCGCGGGCGCGCCGACCCGGTACACCCCGTCGCCGAGGGGGATCGCGCCGAACCCGTGGTGGGTCTTGTACAGCTCCATGACCGACGCCATGAGCTCGTCGTGCGGTGTGCTCACCTCCACCTCGCCCAGCAGCCACTCCTTGCGGGCGGGTTCGCCGGGGAAGCCGATGCCCAGCAGCTTGCGCACCGTGCTGCGCCCGCCGTCGCAGCCAACGAGGTAGCGGGCGCGCAGGGTGGTGCCGTCGAAGAGTTCGGCGGTGACGCCGTCCTCGTCTTGGGTCAGGCCGACCAGCGTGAGGCCCCGCCGGATCTCGGTGCCGAGTTCGATCGCGCGTTCGGTCAGCAGTCGTTCGGTGGTGGTCTGCGGGATGCCCAGGACGTACGGGTGCGTGGTGTCCAGGCGCTCGGGTTGCGGCTTGGTGATGCCCGCGAAGAATCCCCCCACCGGGCGCTGCTTGCCGTGCGCGAGAAATCGGTCCACGATGCCACGCTGCCCCAGCACTTCAAGACTGCGCGCGTGCAACCCAAGCCCCCGCACGACCTTGGTGGGTTCGGCCTCCTTGTCCAGCACCACGACGTCCACCCCGTGCAACCGGAGCTCCGCGGCCAACATGACACCCGTCGGCCCGGCTCCGGCAATGATCACGTCGAACATGAACCCCCCCGCTCCGAGCACATCTTTTGTCGCACTCCCCAGCTCAGGCCGCAGATCGTGCACCACAGCGGGGGTCTTGCGGCAAGAGCCCCTATCGGATATATGTTGAACATGGCGGCGGGGGCCGCCTTTTTTCATGCCTCGAGACGTTCCCGGAGCTGGACGCCATCGTGCCCGGCGGTGGGGTCAGGAGAGGCGCTTGATTTCTCCTCGGGTTCGGTAGAAGGAGCCGCCGGCGGAGGTCAGGACCTCGGAGACCAGGTAGCGGGCGCCGGGGATGCGGATGTTCTTCGGGAACTGCACGCCCCAGGTCCGGTTGTAGCCTTCGGAGATCACGTGGACCCTCAGGCGGCCCGCCTCCTGGACGCATTCGACGATCACGCCCTCGCCCGGCGTCGGGTGCGAGACGAACTCGACCTCCGCTGTCGCCTCCACGCGGGCGATGGCGCCGGCCTTGATGTCCTGGCGTGGGGGCAGGTGGCCCTGTTCGGCGGCGTGCACCGCGGACGGGCTGGCGTCCACACAGGCCAGTGAGCCGTCTGTGGTCACCAAGTAGAGGCGTTCGTCGCGGTACTGCATGGAGAAGGCGGAACCGCAGCCCGTGGCCAGCTTCCACAGGCGGGTGCCGTCGGCGGCGAAGCAGTACACCGAGGACTGGTTGTCGCCGGCGAACACGAACTCGCCGTCCGGGGATGTGGCGCACGAGAACACCGGTGCGTCGCAACGGTAATCGCCTGTCTTGCGCCCGTCCGCCTTCGCGAAGCGGTGCACCCACGCCCGACTCGTGCCCACGAACACGTCTGTGCGCTCCTGCCACCCGAACAGCACCTCGCCGACTGTGTCCGAGTGCCACGCCCGGTGCCCTCGCCCGGTGTAGTGGGTGACGCCGCGCGAGTGGCCGTGGAAGACGCCCTCGTCCGAGCAGCGGACCATCCACGCGCTGTCGCCCGTGGCGGGCATCGACCACTGGAACTCGTCCTCGTGGTCCACCACCGTCACGCGGCCCTGCCGGTCGGACACGCCCAGCACGCCGTCGTGGATGTCCAGCCAGTAGATGTCGACGTCCTCGGCGATCTCGTACGCCACCCGCGGCACCTTGGCGCCCAGGTCGTACACCTTGCCGTCGTCGCACCCGGCGTAGATCCAGAAGTCGTCGGCCACGATGCACTTCACCGAGTCGGGCAGCCCGAACCGCCCGGTGACGCGGCCGTCGTGGGTGAGGGTGAAGACGTCGCCGTTCTCGTTGCCGACCCAGGCCCGCTCCTCGTCGACGAAGATGCCGAACGCGGGCGCGCCGGACGCGAACCGCCACAGCACCGGCGCCTGGTGCGCGGTCGAGCGCGTGCTGACGATCTGCCGCCGGCTCACCGCTCGCCGTTGGCGCATCCCCTTGACCGCGGGCGCGTAGCCCTTGCGGACCTTCTCGCCGATCTTCTTCTCCGCCGCCTTGACCGCCTTGGCGTGGTCGGCGAAGGTCGCCGTTCTGACCTGCCCCTGCTCGCCGATGCGTCCGTAGGTGATGGTGACCTCGGTGTCCTCCACGCGCACCTCGTAGAACTTGTGCGCGCCCCCACCAGCCTCGGACAGCTCCAGGTACGTCGTGCCGGACATCGCTACCTCCCCCTTCGGATCGACCGCTGATCGGCTCCCGACCAACTGCTGATCAAGGTAGCGAGGGGGTACGACAATCCCGCGCGTCGGCGATCCGGGGGAACTGTGTAGCTGGTTATGCGTCAACCGGCGCTGGGCGGGCCGACTACCGGGGGCGGGGCCGTCGGGGTGGGTGCGAGTGGTGCGGTTGGGGGATCAACCGCCGGGTCACCACGGGGAACGGGTGCGGCGCGGAATTGGTAATGATTGGTTTTGTCATTTCTTGAATTGTGCTCGCCTGGGTGGCTAACGTCATTGTTCGGTTGGCGTCGCCGCAAAACACGCGGTGGTGCACCGAAGGTGAAAAAATCCTAGGAGGAGATGATGAGGGCAATTCCCGTCCTCGCTCTGACCGCCGCCGCCCTGGTCGCGAGCGCGTTGCCCGCCAGCGCGGACACCGTGCCGCTGGACGAGGCGGCGGTGGCCGCGTTGGCCGTCGAGGCGACGGCGACGTTGGAGGCGCGGGGCGCGGCCGTGTCCGTGCCGACGACCGTGGTGTGCGCGAAGGGCGCCTCGGGGTCGCTGTTCGTGCAGGTCACGCAGAACGTGCGCGGGGACATCGCCACGGGTGACCGGTACGTCCCGATCCCCACCTGCACCGGCACCTTCCAGCAGGTCCACGTCACGGTGGTCTCGCGGACGAAGGCGTTCCGGCCGGGCACCGCGTACGCGACGGCGTCGCTGAACGTGTGGACCCAGAACGACTGGGGCTCCGCCGAGCAGGAACGGGACATCACGATCGTCCGGTGACCTCCGAAACCGGGGTCGGCCGCGGAATTCTCCGCGGCCGACCTGTTTTGTCACACCTACTTGGAATGCGAGGTGCGCAAGTGCCCAAGTGGCGGCGCTCAACGAGGTGCCGGGGGCCCGGCCGACACCGCGGGAGTACGCGGCGCTGGTCCGGCGGCACCCGCTGCTGAGCGGTCTGCGCAACGTGGTGTCGGCCTACCCGTCGTGGATCGACCCGGCCGAGCTGACCGCGTCGATCTACTCCAAGCGGTTCTGGACCAAGCAGGACCCGTCCTGGACCGACGAGGAGGCCGCCGCCGCGTTCCGGCCCGACCCCGACCCGGTCGTCGAGCGCTGAGGGCTACCCGGCCCGGCGGACCGGTTGGCGCAGCAGGGTCCGCGGGGCCGGGTCGTCCAGGGCGGTCAGGTAGATCTCGTGGTGCAGTCCGTTGTGCACCAGGCCTTGAGCGGCCATGAACTCCTCCATGACCTTCAGGGACAGGTGTTCCTCGCTGAACGGGCCGTCGTGCAACAGTTCCACGCACTCGCCCTCGGCGATGGTGGCCAGCCGCACCCGGTCCACGGCGGGGCACGCGGCACGGGTCTGCTCGCGGGCGCGCTCCACGCCGCCGTCCTGCGGTGCGACGGCCAAGGGGAGCAGGAGGTGCCACCGCCACAACGAGCGCGGCACCTCCAGCGCCGGCCGGTCGTCCTCCGCCCACCACTGGCCCTCCAAGGGGCCGGGGCGGACACCCAGGGCGGCGGCCACGGTGTAGAGGGCCTGCATCGCGGTGACGTGCTCGGTGCCGCCGGGCTCGCCCTGCCCGGTGACGCTCAGGCACGTGACCGGGCCGTGGGTGGTGGTCGTCGGGGTCATGCTTCGTCCTCCAAGGGGATCATCAGGTGGGTGACCAGGTGGTCGGGTTCGGTGGTGGCGGGGTCGGAGACGTAGACCTCGCGGATCGGGCCGTGCAGCGGGTGGCCGCGCTCGACGCACCACGCCAGCAGGGCGTGCGCGGTGAGCGGTACCTGGTCGTAGGGGCCGACGTGGGTGGCGCAGGCGAACGTGCCGCCGGGCAGCACCTCGGCGCCCTCCGAGGACACCAGCGCCACCCGCACCTCGAACGCGTCCGACAACTCGACCGGGAACAGCCCGATCAACTGCGGCACACCGCTACCGGTCAGGACCCGGGACACGGCCAGGGAAGTCGCCCGCGCCACGTCGTCCGCGCCGGCCGCCGTCTCGCCGGCCACGACCACCGTCCGGGCCGGCTCGGTGACCACCCGCACGGGCGTGGCGGGCAACCCCTCGGCCAGCACCCGCCGCAACGCCGCCAGGGTGCGGCGCCGCCGCGCCAACTCCTCCTCCTGCGCCACGCGCACCCCGTCCAGCGCGTCCGCCGACCCCGCCAGCACCGCGGCCACGACCGGCAGCGGCACGTCCAGCGAGCGCAGCAACGCGATCGACAGGGCTTGTCGGGCCTGGTCGCGCCGGTAGTAGCGGTAGCCGGAGTCGGCGTCCACGTGCGCCGGGACCAGCAGGCCCAGCTCGGCGTAGTGCCGCAACTGCTTGACGCTCAGCCGCGCGAGCCTGGCGAACTGCCCGATCGGCAGCAAGTTCTCCTCCACGGGCACCAGCATGGGGTCTCCGGCAGTGGGAGAGTCCAGGGGTCGGTTTCGCGAGGGAGGCGTGGTGTTGGACGAGTTGGTTCGAGCACGGGTCGCGGCGGTGCACTTCTGGCACCTGGCGACGATCAACCCCGACGGTTCGCCGCATGTGTCGCCGATGTGGGTGGACGTCGAGGGCGACCACATCGTGTTCAACACGGCGGTGGGGCGGGTCAAGGAGGAGAACGTGCGGCGCGACCCGAGGGTGTCGCTGTCGTCCTTCGACCCGGAGAACCCCTACGACCGGGTCGTGATCCGCGGGCGGGTGGTGGGGCTGGTGCTGGGCGAGGAGGCGGACCGGTCCATCGACGCCTTGGCGCGCAAGTACCTCGGCGTCGAGCGGTTCGAGTGGACGGTGCCCGGTGAGCAGCGGGTCAAGGTCCTGGTCGAGCCGACGCACGCGCGGCACGTGGTCGGGGTGGAGCCGTTTCGCCCCGGCGCGGGACCGTTGCGCCGACCGGACGAGTGAGCCCACCGCCTCACCGTCACGCAGTGGAGGACTGACAGGATTCCCGACCATGCGTGAGGTGGGCAACGGGCGCTACCGGCTGGTCCGCGAGCTGGGCCGGGGTGGCATGGGGGCCGTGTGGCTCGGGTACGACTCCGTGCTCGGCCGGGACGTCGCCGTGAAGGAGCTGGTGCTCCCCGGCGGCGTCCCGGCCGCCGAACGGGCCGTGTACCAGGAGCGGGTGCTGCGGGAGGCGCGGATCGCGGGCAGGCTCGCCGACCCGTCCGTGGTCACCGTCTACGACCTGGTCAAGGAGGACGACCAGACCTACATCGTCATGGAGCTGATCACGGCTCCGACCCTGGACGACCTGGTCGAGCGGGACGGGCCGCTCGACGCGCGGGCGGCGGCGACGCTCGCCGGGCAGCTGCTGTCGGCACTCGAGGCCGCGCACGAAGCCGGTGTGGTGCACCGGGACGTCAAGCCGGGCAACGTGATGGTGCCCGCCCGCGGTCCGGCGAAGCTGACCGACTTCGGCATCGCCCAGGCGGTGGAGGACCCGAAGCTGACCGCCACCGGCACGCTGATCGGCTCGCCCGCGTACATGGCGCCGGAACGGCTGTCCGGCGCGCCCGCGTCACCCGCCTGGGACCTGTGGGCGTTGGGCGCGACGCTGTTCTACGCCACCGAGGGCCGCAACCCGTTCGAACGCGACACGACCTCGGCGACCCTCCTCGCGGTGATGACCGAGCGCCCGCGGCCGAAGCTGAGCCCCGGCCCGCTGTTCGACCTCGTGGTGGGCCTGCTGGAGCCCGACCCGGAGCGCCGCCTGGGCGCGCCGCAGGCCCGGCGGCTGATCGAACGCGCCCTGGTCGAGACCTCGGACACCACCACCCAGGTGGACCCACCCACCACACGGGTCGAGCCGCCCGCCGCGATGCCCCCGCCACCGCACGTGCCGGTCGCGCCGCGCCGCCGGACGGGCCTGATCCTCTCCGCGACCCTGACCCCGCTGTTCGTGATCGGCGCGGCGATCCTGTTGTACGCCACGGTCTTCAAGCCGTACTTCACCCTGGGCCTCCCGGACACGACGACCACCCTGACCACGACGACGCCACCGTCGCCGGTCCGGACGTCGTCCCCGGCGATGCAGCCGGTGCTGACCGTGGGACCCGACGGCGACATCGGCGTCTACACCCTGCTGGCGTTCGAGAACGACTGCATGAACTGGGTGCCCGCCAAGGGCGCGGGACGCATCGACAACCGGATCGGCTGCTACGCGCCCCACGACGTGGAGGTCCTGCACACCATCCACTCCGGCACCGACCACACGAAGGAGGCTCCGTACCCGTCGCTGGAGGAGCTGACCCGGAAGGCCACCGCCGAGTGCACGCAGGTCTTCCTGTCGGACAAGGTGATCCCGCAGGACAAGGAGACCACCTTGCGCTTCTGGGTGGTCGTCCCGACCGAGGAGGCGTGGAAGCTGCGCACGACCACCAGCGGCGACCGCACCTCCGACCGCACCTCGTCGTGCTACGTGGGCCGGGCGGACGGGGCGAAGCTGACCGAGCCGGTCATGAAAGAGGACTGACCGGGTTGGGCCGCGCGGTCGCCGGGGAAGCGCTGTGGGCGCTGACCGGCAGCTCGGCGCGGACGCGGTAGCCGCCGTCCGGCGTCGGCCCGGCCTCGAACTCCCCGCCCAGTATCGCCACCCGCTCGTGCAAGCCCACCAGGCCGTGGCCGCCGCCGGGGAGGTCCAGCGGCGGCACCTCGTGGTCGGGTGGTCCGTTGTGGACCTCCACGTGCAGGCGGTCGTCGGCCAGGCGCACGCGGACGTGGGTGGTCGCGCCCGGCGCGTGCTTGCGGGCGTTGGTGAGGGACTCCTGGACGATCCGGAACGCGGCCCGCTCGACCGGTTCCGGGCACGGCTCGGGCACGTCGACCTCCAGCGCGCTCCCGTCCACCAGCCTGGGCAGGTCCGACAGCCGGGGCTGCGGGGTCAGGTCGCCGGCCCGCCCGCCGGCCGCGCGCAGCACGCCCACCATGTGCCGCAGCTCCACCAGGGTCCGCACGGCCAGGTCCCGGATCGCGCCGGCGGTCTTGCGCGGGTCCGCGTCCGACACCAGCAGCGCGCCCGCCTGGAGGCTGATGAGGCTCACCTGGTGGGCGACCACGTCGTGCATCTCGCGGGCCAGGCGGGCGCGTTCGGTGGCCAGGACCCGGTCGGCCAGCAGGGCGTCCTCCCGCTCCCGGCTGCTGGTCAGCTCGGCGAGCCGGACCCGCAGCTCCTCGCTGACCGTGGCCAGCCGGCCCAGCGCCACCGCCGCCACCGGGAACACCACCGCCCGGACCCACAGGCTGTGGTCGGCGGTGTTCTTCGCCAGCTCCTCGGCGGTGAAGGGGTAGGGCCACCAGAGGGCGACCGCGAACAGGACCGGGAAGGCGCCCAGCAGCCACCGGTTCCGCCGCAGGCGGGCCACCGTGTACAGGGCGATGCCGCCGGCCACCCACGCGGGACCGAGGGCCACGGCGGCCAGGTTCACCAGCAGGACCGCGACCGGGAACCGCGTCCGCACGAGCAACGCCGCCAGACCGACCAGGCCGACGCCCAGTTGCAGCGGGTCCGCCGGTTCGTCCACGAACAGGTCCACGGCGCCGGCCACCGGCGGGCCGACCACGCGCAGCCACCCCGGGAACCTCACGTCCGCTCCGTGAGGCGGGCTCGTTCGGCGACCACCGCCGCCTGCACGCGGTTGAGGCCGCCGAGCTTGGCCAGCAGGGCGCTGACGTGGTCCTTGACCGTGCCCTGCGCCAGGTGCAGGCGTTCGGCGATGGCGGTGTTCGACAGGCCCCGACCGAGCAGCGCGAGCACGTCCCGCTCCCGTTCGGTCAACCCCGCCACCGCGCGGCGGGCGGCCAGCGATGTGTCCGCGTGCTCGACGAAACCGCCGATGACCGCGCGGGCCACGGACGGGTCCAGGGTGCTGCCGCCGGCCGCGAGCGTCCGCACGGCCTGGGCGAGCTGGTCGGGGTGGGTGTCCTTGAGCAGGTAGCCCGACGCGCCCCGGCACAGCGCAAGGGTCAGGTGCTCCTCGGTGTCGAACGTGGTCAGCATCGTCACGGCCGGCATGGGCGCGCCGCGCAGGGCGGTCCGCAACTCTTCGAGCACGGTCAGGCCGTCCACGTCGGGCATGCGGACGTCGAGCATCACCACGTCCGGCCGGTGCGCAAGCACGGTCTCCACCGCCCGCGCGCCACCGCAGTCGGCCACCACGTCGATGTCCGGGGCCGCGCCCAGGATCATCCGCAGCCCCGACCGCACCAACTGCTCGTCGTCGACGATGACGACCCGGATCACGGTCTGTCCCCATCGGACGCCATAGCCGCACTGTAGGACCGCCGGCCCCGCGCGGACCCCGGCGCGGCGGGAGTCCACCCCGTCGGGTGGCGGGGGTGGTCGCCGACGCCGGACCGGTCCGGCGGACCCCCGCCGCGACCCACAGTGGTCGCATGCCGGACATGGGTTGCCAGAGCGGTTTCCTGGAGTCAGCAACACGGACGGGTGAATCTCGCGGTCGAGGCCGTGAGGTCGGGTGAACGTGGGTGACCGGACCCGCGCGGCGGTCCTACGGTCGGCGGTGCCGGTGAGGCGAACCCGATCGGTGAGGCGGACGGGTGGTGGAGTTCCGGGTCCTGGGCACCTTCGAGGTCCTCGTCGAGGGCCGGGCGGTGCCGCTGGGCACCCCGCTGACCCGGGCGGTCCTCGCGCTGCTGGTGGTGCACGCCGACACCGTGGTCGACACCGACCGGCTGGTGGCGCAGCTGTGGCCCGACCGGCCGCCCGGCAGTGCCCGCGCCGAGATCCACTCCTACCTGTCCCGGCTGCGCCGCGCGCTCGGCCCGGAGGGCGCCGCGTGCCTGGTCACCCGCTCGCCCGGCTACCTGCTGCGCGTGCCCGCCGGCGCGCTGGACCTGCACCGCTTCGACGAACTGGTGGCACGGGCGCGGGCTGCGCGCCGGTCGGGTGCCGCCGCCGAGGCCCTGGCCCACTACCGGGCGGCGCTCGCGCTGTGGCGGGGTCCGGCGCTGGCGGGCCTGCCGTCCACCCCGGCGCTGGACGCCGAGGCGGACCGGCTCGCCGAGTACCGCCTGGAGGTGGTCGCGGAGTCCTTCGACGCGGCGCTGGCGGCGGGCGAGTCCGGTGAGCTGGTCGCCGGGCTGACCGCGCTGGTGGCCGACCACCCGCTGCGCGAACGGCTGCGCGCGGCGCTGATGCTGGCGCTGCACCGGTCCGGGCGGCAGGCGGAGGCGCTGCGGGTGTTCCGGGAGGGCCGGGACCTGCTCGTCGCCGAGCTGGGTGTCGAGCCGGGCGTCGAGCTGACCGGCCTGCACGACCGGATGCTCCGGGGCGACCCGGAGTTGCGGCCGGTGGCGGCGGCGCCGGTGCCCGTCCAGCGGGTCGCGCCGACATCGCCCAACACCCTGCCCGGTGGTCTCGCGGACTTCGTCGGGCGGGACGACGAGATCGCGCGCCTGGAAGCCCTCATCGAGGACGCCGCCGCGCGCGGGACCGCCGTGGTCGGCGCGCTGGGCGGGATGGCGGGCGTCGGCAAGACGGTGACGGCGGTGCACCTGGCGCACCGGCTGGCCGACCGCTACCCGGGCGGGCGGCTGTTCATCGACCTGCACGCGCACACCACGGCCGCACAACGGCCCGTCGAGCCCGCCCAGGCGCTGGACGCGTTGTTGCGCGCCTTGGGCGTGTCCGGGCCGCACATCCCGGACGGGCTCGCCGAACGTTCGGCGCTGTGGCGGGACGAGGCCGCCCGGCGAGGGGTCCTCGTGGTCCTGGACAACGCCGTCGACGCCGCCCAGGTCCGGCCGCTGCTGCCGGGCGCGCCCGGCTGCCTGGCGCTGGTCACCAGTCGCCGCCACCTGCTCGACCTCGACGGGGCGTTGTCGCTGTCGCTGGACGTGCTGCCGGGTGGGGCGGCGGCGGAGTTGTTCGCCCGGGTGGTCGGGGACGACCGGCCGGCGCGTGAGCCGGAGGCGACGGCGGACGTGGTGGGGCTGTGCGGGAACCTGCCGCTCGCGGTGCGGGTCGCCGGCGCCCGGTTGCGTGCACGGCCGTCGTGGCACGTCGCCCACCTCGCGGCGCGGTTGCGCGACCAGCGGCGGTTGTTCGCGGAGCTGACCGCGGGCGACCGGTGTGTGGCCACCGCGTTCGCCCTGTCCTACCGGCAGCTCGACCCGGTGCACCAGCGGGTGTTCCGGCTGTTGGGGCTGGTTCCGGGGACCACGTTCGACGCGGGTGTGGCGGGTGCGCTGGTGGAGGGCGACGCGGAGGAGGTGTTGCAGGACCTGGTGGACGTGCACCTGCTTCAGGAACCCGCGCCCGGCCGCTACCGGTTCCACGACCTGCTGGCCCGGCACGCCGCCGCGACGGCCGAGCGGGAGGAGCCGGAAGCCGAGCGGGCGGCGGCGGTGGAGCGGGTGTTGGACCACTACCTGAGGGAGGGGGAGCGCGCGCATCGCGTGCTGGACGGCGTGGTCGCGGGGGTGCGGGACGTCGAGAAGGTGATGTCGTGGTTCGACGTCGAGCACCGCAATCTGGCCGCCGCGGCGGACCTGGCCGCCGGGCTGGGGCACCACCGGCACTCGTGGCGCATCCGGTGTTCCTTGGGGCGCTACCACTTCAGCCGCAGCAACGCCGTGGAGTGGGTGGCGGGCCAGCGGCAGGCGCTGGACTCCGCGCGGCAGCTCGGCGACCGGCGGGCGGAAGCGGTCGTGCTGGCCGACCTGGCGGCGGCGTGCAGCGCGGCCGGTGACAACGTCGAGGCGCTGGAGCACGTCGAGCGGGCGATCGCGTTGTTCGCCGAGGATGGCGACCAGGGCGGTGAGCTGCGGGCACGGGTCACGGCGAGCCTGGTCCACGTGCGGTGCGGTCGGTACGCGGACGTGTTGCGGGTGCTGCCAGGTGCCGCGGAGCTGCCGGACGTCGACGTGGCCGTGCGCGCGGCCGTGCACAACAACACCGGGTTCGCCTATTGCCGGCTGGGTCGGTACGACGAGGCGTTGGAGAGCCTTGAGGAAGCGCTGCGGCTGTACCGCGAAGCGGGTATGGCCAACCGCGAGTGCCTGACCCTGGTGAGCCTCGGGTGCCTGTACGAGCGGACGGGCCGGTACGACGACGCCACGGCGTGCCTGTCGCGTGCGCTGGAGGTGTTCGAGCGGGTCGGGGACGAGGCCCGGCTGGGGTACGCGCTGGGCAAGCTCGGGGTGGTCCTGCGCGCCCAGGGCCGGGCCGCCGACGCCGTCGAGTACCACGGGCGTGCGCTGGAGCTGGTGCGTGCCGCTCGTGCCCTGGAGCTGGAGTGCGAAGTGCTCAACGACTTCGCCGAGACCCTGCGGGCGGTGGGCGCGGGCGAGCGTGCTCGGGCCTGCCAGGAAGAGGCGTTGGTGGTGGCGCGTCGGGTGGGCAACGCGGTGGAGGAGGCGCGGGCGCGCGAAGGCCTGACCCCGACGCCGCGTCGAGCACCGGATGAGGCCGGAGGGGTATCCGTTCGGCGGTGACGACTTTCTGTCGGTGGTGAAGGGCACGCCACCGGAAGGGAGTTGTCGATGGCAGCACAGCGCCGGGTCGCGATCGTCACCGGGGGATCGCGCGGCATCGGCCGAGCGGTCGCGCTCGCCCTGGCCGAGGACGGGTACGACATCGCGTTCTGCTCGCGGTCGGCGGGCACGGCGGCCGACCGGGTGGTGGAGGAAGTCCAGGCGCGGGGCGCGCGCTGCCTGCACCGACCGTGCGACGTGGCCGACGCGGAGGACGTCAGGGCGTTCGTGCGGACGGTGGAGGAGGAACTGGGCCCGGTCGACGTCCTGGTCAACTCGGCCGGCGTGACCCGGGACCGGCCGATGTTCCAGATGTCGCCGGAGGACTGGGGCGAGGTGCTGGACACCAACCTCACCGGGTCGTTCCACTTCGCGCGGGCACTGGTGTTCGGCATGATGCGCCGCCGGTCCGGGGTCATCGTGAACATCTCGTCGGTGTCGGGCGTGTGCGGCAACGCCATGCAGACCAACTACGCGGCCAGCAAGGCCGGGCTCGACGGGATGACCCGGTCGCTGGCCAAGGAAGTGGCCGGGTACGGGGTGCGGGTCAACAGCGTCGCGCCGGGGTTCATCGAGACCGACATGACGGCCGTGCTGCCGGAACGGGTGCGGGCGTCGGCGCTGGGTGCGATCCCGGTGGGGCGGTTCGGGACCCCCGAGGCGGTGGCGTCGGTCGTGTCGTTCCTGGTGTCCGAGCGCGCCGAGTACGTGGTGGGGCAGGTCCTGCGGGTCGACGGCGGGATCGCTCTGTGACTTCGAGCGGGAGAGTGCAGATGGTGTTGACGTACCCGTCTTATGTCAACGGGCGCGATGTTCCCTCCGACCGGTACGTCTACACCGTCACGACCCGGTCCTTGTTGGAGGACGTGTTTTCGAGTCTGACGCTCAAGCGGCGGCTGGAGAACGGGGAAGACGTTCCGGGTGATCAGCTGCACCATGTGGTGGGGCGGTGCGCGGTTGCCGATGACGAGGTTGTGCGCGAGGCCGTCGAGGCTGCCGCTGTGGCTGCTCGGGAGTGGAGTGCCACTCCACTGGAGACGCGGGTTCAGGTCGTTCGTGGGATTCGGGAGCGGTTGCGGCGCGGCCGGGCCGATCTGGTCGACGTGTTGGTGCAGGAGGGGACTCCTCGGGCGTTGGCGCAGTGGCAGGTGTCCGGGATGGTCGAGGCGTCCAGCGAGGAGACCGTGTCCTGGTGCGCCGGGCAGTTGTGGCAGGAGTTCGAGCACGGGCCTCGGCGGTTGGTGATCCGGCGGGTGGCGGACGGGGTGGTGTGCGTCAACCCGCCGCAGAACGCGCCGGCGGCCAGCGCGTTGTTCGCCACCTCGGCGTTGTTGTCGGGGAACGCGTTGGTGATCCGGGCTCCGCGCAGTGCGCCGCTGGGGGTCATGCACATCCTGCGCGAGTACGTGGTGCCCGAGTTGGAAGCCGTGGGGGCACCGCCCGGGGTGCTGAACGTGTTCTGCTCGCGGCCGGGGCCGGCGTTGCGGTCGTGGTTGGACAGTCCGCTGGTGGACTCCATCTTCTTCACCGGGTCGGTGGAGAAGGGGTTGGAGTTGGAGGCCGCGTGCGTGGCGCGGGGCAAGAAGCCGATCCTCGAACTCGCGGGCAACGACTGCGTGGTGGTGTGGCGGGACGCCGACCTCGACCTGGCCGTCGAGGCGTTGGTCGAGTGCTTCTACGGGTCGGGCCAGATCTGCATGGTGCCCAACCAGGTCGTGGTGCACCCGGCGGTGGCCGACGAGTTGCTGGTGCGGCTGACGGCCGCCGTGGCTCGACTGCGGCCCGGTTATCCGGAGGAAGAGGGCGTCATGCTCTCGCCGGTGTTGCGGGCCGAGCGGTTCTTCGCCCAGGTCGGGGCGGCGTTGGCGGGTGGCGCCCGGCTGGTGTTCGGCGGGCGGCGGTTGGAGGTCGACGGGTCGGCCTCGGACACCGGGTTGTTCCTGGAGCCGACCGTGTTGCGGGTGGACGGGTTGGCGTCCTCGCGGGACATCGAGGTGGTGCGGGAGGAGACGTTCTTCCCCGTGCTGCCGGTGGTCGTGCCCGAGTCCACAGAGGACGATGACGGGCTGCTGCGGGAGGTCGTCGAGTTCGTCAACTCCAACCGGTACGGGCTGCGCAACTCGTTGTGGGCGGACGACCAGGGCGTGGTGGACGAGTTCGTGCGGCGGGTGTCGAACGGCGGGTTGTTGAAGGTCAACGACTCCCACATCGGGTTCGTGCCCTACCTGCCCACGCACGGCGGGACCGGGCTGACCGGCGGGGCTTTCGGCGAGGCGAACTACCTGGCGTTGCGGACCTCGCACCTGCAAGGCGTCTCGATGGCCCGGGGTGTTCGGCCGTCCGCCGCCGTGCTCGACGGCTACACGGCCCTCGGATCCTAGGAGAGACATGAGGTTTCTGGAGATCGAGCGCGCCACCTGCGAAGCGTTCCTCCCGGGGTTGTGGGCGCGGCTCGCGGAGTTGCCGCTGACGGAGAAGGAAGCGCCCGACGGGCCGACCATCGACCTGTTCCGCGCGCACGGCGGCACGAACCTGTTGGTGCCCGAGGAATGGGGTGGTGCGGGGGCCTCGGCGTTGGACGCGGCCCGGGTGGTGCGGGCGTTGGGGTCCACCGCGCCTTCGCTGGCCGTGAGCACGATGATGCACCACTTCTCGCTGGGGTCGCTGCTCGCGGTGGCCGAGCTGGTCGGTCCGGGCACGCCGTTGGACGGTGTGCTGGCCACGATCGCGGCCGACCGGCTGCTGCTGGCCTCCGGGTTCGCCGAAGGCCACGTGGGGCAGGGGATCCTGGCGCCGGGGATGCGGGCCGAGCCGGTCGACGGCGGGTACCTGGTGAACGGGTCGAAGAAGCCGTGCAGCCTGTCCCGGTCGATGAACCTGCTCACCGCGAGCGTCGAGGTGGACGGCGGCATGGGGCTGTTGCTGCTGCCCGCCGGCACGCCCGGCCTCACCGTGCACCCGTTCTGGGGCAGCCCCGTGCTGGCCGGCGCGGAGAGCGACGAGATCCGGCTGACCGACGTGTTCGTGACCCACGAGCAGCTCCTGCGACCCACTCCGGGCCTGGCCGCCCGCGCCTACGAACTCCAGACCGTGGGCCTGGTGTGGTTCCAGATGATCGTCTGCGCCGCCTACACCGGCATCGTCAGCTCGCTGGTGGACCGGGTGCTGGCCCGGGGTCGGGGCGACGCGGCGCTGGTGGCGCGGGTCGAGTCGGCCGCCGCGCTGACCGAGGGCCTGGCCCGGCGGATCGACCTCGGGGACACGGGCAACGACGCCCTCGCGGCGGCGCTGGTCGTGCGGCACGCGGTGCGCGAAGCCCTGACCCGGACCGTGGACGAGGCGGTGGAGTTGTTGGGCGGCATGGCGTTCGTGTCTTCGCCGGACGTGGCCTACCTGGCCGCCGCGTCGCACGCCGTGGCCTTCCACCCGCCGTCGCGGGCCGCGTCGGCCGAGCGCCTCCTGGACTACTACGCCGGCCACGAGCTGGTCATCGCCTGAGGGGTAACCATGTTGTGCGAACACGAGCGGGAAGAGACCCTGCGCCGCTACCGCGCCCACCTGAGCAAGGGGCGTGCCGCGCTGGGGGAGTTGTGCGGCGGCGAGCTGGAGGTGTCCTCGACGGGTGCGTGGGTGCGCACCCACACCGGCCGCGACCTGCTCAACTGCGGCGCGTACGGCGTGCTGATCATGGGCGCCCGCCACCCGCTGGTCGTCTCCGAGGTGTCCCGGCAGCTGTGGACCAACCCGGTCGCCACCCGGGTCCTGCTGGAGCCCGAGGTGGCCCGCGCGGCCGAGGCGTTGGCCGCGGTGACGCCGCCGGGGTTGGACAAGGTGCACTTCGCCAACTCGGGCGCGGAGGCCGTGGAGGCGGCGCTGAAGATGGCCCGCACGCACGGCAAGTACCACCTGGTGTCGATGCGGGGCGGCTACCACGGCAAGACGTTCGGGGCGTTGAGCGTCACCGCGAAGGACGTCTTCCAGGACCCGTTCCGGCCGTTGCTGCCGGAGGTCTCGCACGTGCCGTTCGGCGATGTCGAGGCCTTGGACGAGGTGTTGCGGCAGCACCACGGGACCGCCTGTGTCGTGGTGGAGCCGGTGCAGGGTGAGGCGGGCGTGATCGTGCCGCCGGAGGGGTACCTGCGCGAGGTCGAACGGCTGTGCCGCGAGCACGGGGCGTTCTTCGTGCTCGACGAGATCCAGACCGGCCTGGGCCGGCTCGGCCACTGGTGGGGCGCGGACCGGGAACGCGTGCGGCCCGACGTCCTGCTGGTGGGCAAGGGGCTCAGCGGTGGCGTGGTGCCGGTCTCGGCCGCGGTCGCGACCCGCGAGGCGTTCCAGGCCTTCGACCGCGACCCCTACATCCACACCTCGACGTTCTCCGGTTCGCCGCTGGCGGCGGCGTCCGTGCGCGGCGCGCTGCGGGCCATCGGCGAGGACGGGCTGGTGGAGCGGTCCCGCGTGCTCGGCGACCGGCTGCGCCCCGCGCTGGACGACCTGCTGCGCCCCGCGCTGGGCCGCCGGCTGCGCGAGGTGCGCGGGGTCGGCCTGCTGATCGGCATCGAGTTCACCGTGCCGGGCCTGGCCGCCGACCTGCTGATGGAGCTGGTCACCGCCGGTGTGGTGGCCAACCACTCGCTCAACTCCTCGACCGTGCTGCGGCTGACGCCGCCCGCCGTGCTCACCGACGAGGACGTGGACTTCCTGCTCGCCGCCTTCGCACGCGCCACCCGCGCCGTGCTGACCGCCTAGAGGAGAAGACGATGCGACAGACCCACCTGAGGGCCGTCGTGCCCGCCGACCCCGACGTCGTGCTGGAGAAGTTCCTCGACTTCACCGACTTCCCGGCGCTGGCCGAGGACATCCGCGCGGTGAAGGTGCTCGACCCCGGGGAACCCGGCGGGGACCGGCGCAGCGAGTGGGAGGTGAACTTCCGGCGCGGCGTCATGCGCTGGACCGAGGTCGACCGCGTCGACCGGGACCGGGGCCGCATCGACTTCGACCAGCTCGACGGCGACTTCGAGCGGTTGCAGGGTTCCTGGGTGTTCACCGCCGTGGCCGACGGCTGCCAGGTCGACTTCGACGTCACCTACGACTTCGGCATCGAGAGCCTGGCCGGGATCATGGACCCGCTGGCCGAGCGCGTGATGAAGCGCGCCGCGTGCGACGTGCTGGCCGGGCTGTTCGGGCGGGTGACGGTGACCGCGGGCGGGTCGGCGCTGACCGACCTGGTGGACCTGCCCGCCGACTCGTGCGTCCACGTGCTGCCGGACGGCGCCCGGTGACCGCCGCGCCGGCCGACCGGCGCTACTGGGACGTGGTGCGGCGGTTCCCGACCGGCGTGTCCGTGGTGACGACGGGCTCGGGCATCGCCGCGCACGGGGCCACCGTCACCTCCTTCACCTTCGTCTCCCGCGAACCGCCGCTGGTGGCGGTGTGCCTGCGCCGTACGAGCGCGTTGCTGGACCTGCTCGGGCCGCGCCGGGTGTTCGCGGTCAACGTGCTGGCCGACGACCAGGCGGAGCTGGCACGCCGGTTCGCCGACCCCGCCCGCGGGCCGGGCGCCCGCCAGTTCGACGGCGTGCGCTGGAGCCCGGCGGTCGGCGCCGGCGGGGTGCCGCTGCTCGGGGACGCGGTCGCGTGGCTGACCTGCCGGTACGTGCGGCGGGTGCCGGCCGGGGACCACTCGGTGGTGCTCGCGCGGGTCGAGGACGCGGTGGCCTCCGAGCGCCGGCCCCTGGTGTACTTCGCGGGCCGCCTGCACCCCGGCGTCGTCGAGGCGGAGGCCGGGCCGTGACCGCCGCCGTGCTGTGCGGCGTCGGCGGGTACGTGCCGCCGCGCGCGGTCACCAACGACGAGCTGGCCGCCCGCCTGGACACCTCCGACGAGTGGATCCGCCGCCGCACCGGCATCCGGCGGCGGCACGTCGTGGACGCCGGGTCGGGCACCGGGGACCTGGCCGTCGCCGCCGGCCGCCGCGCGCTGGACCACGCGGGTGTCGGGCACGTGGACCTGGTCGTGCTGGCCACCACGACCCCCGACCGGCCGTGCCCGGCGTCGGCCCCCGAGGTCGCGCACCGGCTGGGCCTGTCGGCGGCGGCGCTGGACGTGAACGCGGTGTGCACCGGGTTCGTCTACGCCCTGGCCTGCGCGGCGGCGCTGATCACGGCGGGCACCGCCGGGTCCGCGCTGGTCGTCGGGGCCGACGCGTTCTCCACCATCCTCGACCCGACCGACCGCACCACCACCGCGATCTTCGGCGACGGCGCGGGCGCGGTCGTGCTGCGGGCCGGCACACCGGACGAGCCGGGCGCGGTCGGGCCGTTCGACCTGGGCAGCGACGGCGGCCTGGCCGACCTGATCCAGGTGCCGGCGGGCGGGTCGCGGCAGCGGTCCACCGGCGTGCTCTCGCGTGACGGCGACCACTTCTTCCGCATGGACGGCAAGGCCGTCTACCGGCACGCGGTGCTGCGCATGACCGCGTCGGCACGGGCCGTGCTGTCCCGCGCCGGCCTGGACGTGTCCGATGTGGACCGTTTCGTCGCGCACCAGGCCAATGCCCGCATCCTCGACTCCGTCGCCGACGCGCTGGGCCTGCCCGCCTCCCGCGTCGTGCGCAACATCGACCGCGTCGGGAACACCGCGGCCGGCTCCGTGCCGCTGGCCCTGGCCGACGCCGCCGCGTCGGGCGCGCTGCGCCCCGGCGACCGGCTCCTGCTCACCGCGTTCGGCGGCGGCCTCACCTGGGGCTCCGCCCTCCTGACCTGGCCGGACACCACCACCACCGGAGGAATGCCATGACCGCCCTGTTCGACCGCCTCGCCGACCTGCTGGCCGCCCGCTTCGGCGTCCCCCTGGCCGAGATCCGCCCCGAGGCCAGGCTGACCGAGCTGGACCTGGACTCCCTCGCGCTGGTCGAGTTCGGCCTGGCCGCGGAGAAGGAGTTCGGCGTCCGGATCTCCGAGGACGACGTGACCACCGACGACACCGTGGACGACCTGGTCCGCCTGCTGACCGGCAAGGGCGGGCGCTGATGGCCCCCGAGACCGCGGTGACCGGCGTCGGGCTGGTCACCCCGGCCGGGACCGGGGTGGCGGCGAGCTGGGCGGGCGTGCTGGCGGGCACGTCCACCGCGACCCGCGACCCCGACCTGGCCGGCATCCCGGTCGACTTCACCTGCCGCGTCCCCGACTTCGACGCCGACGACCTGCTGGGCAGGCGCATCGCCTGGCGCCAGGAGCGCATGGTCCACCTGGGACTGGTCGCCGCCCGCGAAGCCCTCGCCGACGCCGGCCTGGACCCCCGCACGTGGGACGGGGCCAGGGTCGGCGTGGTGATCGGCAACGCCCTCGGCGGCACCGCGATCTTCGAGCGCGAGGCCGGCGTCCTGCGCGACGAGGGTCCGCAGGGCGTCGCGCCGCTGCTGATCCCGAAGATGGGCCTCAGCTCGCTCAGCGGGTACCTGGCCATCGACTGCGGCGCGACCGGACCCAACATCACCACGGTGACGGCGTGCGCGTCCGGCGCGACCGCCATCGGCACCGCGCGGGACCTGCTGCGGTCGGGCGCGTGCGACGTGGTGCTGGCCGGTGGCACGGAGTCCGCGCTCAGCCCGCTGGTCGTGGCCGCGTTCCACCAGCTCGGCGCGCTGTCCACCAACGCCGTGCCCGAGCGTGCGTCCCGGCCGTTCGACCGCGACCGGGACGGGTTCGTGGCCGCCGAGGGCGCGGGGGTGTTGGTGCTGGAACGGGCTGAGGACGCCAGGGCACGCGGTGTCCGGCCCCGCGCCCTGATCAGCGGCTATGGCGCGTCGGCCGACGCGCACCACCCCACCGCGCCGGACCCGTCCGGGCGCGGGGTGGAGCAGGCCGTGCGCGCCGCCCTCGCCGACGCCGACCTCGCGCCCGAGGACGTCGACCACGTTAACGCCCACGGCACCGGCACCCCGCTCAACGACGTCACCGAGGCCCAGGTCGTGCGCCGCGTGCTGGGCGAGCGGCCGTCGGTGACGTCGGTGAAGGGCGCCTTGGGGCACACCCTCGGGGCGGCGGGGGCCATCGAGGCGATCTGCACCGTCTTGTCCGTGCAGGAGGGCGTGGTGCCGCCGACCGCGAACCTCGACCAGCGTGACCCGGCCGTGGACCTCGACGTCGTGACCGGCACCGCCCGGCGGGGGCCGGTGCGGGCCGCGATCAGCAACTCGTTCGGGTTCGGCGGCCTCAACGCGGTGCTCGTCGTGACCGCCGCGTAGCGAAAGGACGCTGTGATGTTGTTGCAGGGCAAGAAGATTCTCGTGAGTGGCGTGCTCACGGCCCGGTCCATCGCGTTCTCCGCCGCGCGGATCGCCCAGGAGCAGGGCGCGGAGGTCGTGCTGACCGGGTTCGGGCGCGGCCTGTCCATCACCCGGTCGGTCGCGGAGAAGTTGCCGCGGCCGTGCGAGGTGCTGGAGATGGACGTGACCCGGCCGGACCACCTGGAGGCCGTCGCCGGGCACCTGGACCGGGAATGGGGCCGGCTGGACGGGGTGGTGCACGCGGTCGCGTTCGCCCCACCGTCCGCCCTGGGCGGCAACTTCCTGCACGCGCGGTGGGAGGACGTGGCCACGGCGGTGGAGGTCTCCACGTACTCGTTCGCGGCTTTCGGGCGGCACTTCGGCCCGTTGCTGGCGGCGTCGGGCTCGGGTTCCCTGGTGGGCCTGGACTTCGAGGCCGACCGGGCGTGGCCGGGCTACGACTGGATGGGCGTGGCCAAGGCCGGGTTGGAGAGCTGCTGCCGGTACCTGGCCCACGAGCTGGGTGGCCAGGGCACCCGGGTCAACCTGGTCGCCGCCGGTCCCCTGAACACCATCGCGGCGAAGGCCATCCCCGGCTTCGGTGTGTGGGAACGCCTCTGGGCCGCCCGCGCCCCGCTGGGCTGGGACGTCCGCGACGCCGACCCCGTGGGCCGCGTGGTGTGCGCGCTGCTGTCGGACTGGATGCCCGCCGTGACCGGCGAGATCGTCCACGTCGACGGCGGCGCGCACGCCATCGGCCTGTCGGCTCAAGAGGCTCTGCTCAGCCAGTCGGGAGCCGCCTGATGAGGGTCTTCGCGCATCCCGACGAGCTGGAGGGTGCCGTGGGCGCCCGGCTGGGCGAGAGTTCCTGGCACGAGGTGCCCCAGCACCGGATCGACCTGTTCGCCGAGGCGACCGGGGACCGGCAGTGGATCCACCAGGACTGCCCGGAGGCCCACGACGGCCCCTTCGGCGGCCCGGTGGCCCACGGGTACCTCACCGTGGCGCTGCTGCCGGAACTGCTGGCCGAGGTGATCCGGGTGGACGGGGCCGACATGCTCCTCAACGGCGGCATGGACCGGTTGCGGTTCCACGCCCCGGTGCGGGCGGGTGCCCTGGTCCGCGCGGTGGCCGACCTGGCGTCGGCGCGGACCAGGGCGCGGGGGTTCACCGAGATCGTGCTCGCGGTGACGTTGGAGATCGAAGGCTCGCGGAGCAGCGCCCTGACCGCCCAGGTCCGCACCCTGGTGCACGCCCGGTCCTGAGCACACCCGCACGGAAGAAGAGGCGGTGGCCCCCGAGCCACCGCCTCTTCGGGTTCACCGGCACGCGGTGGTCAACCAGTCCTCGACCACGTCCGCAGCCCGGTCCACCCCGCGTTCGGCCCGCACGTCCTCCCCGAGCACGCGAGCCCGCTCACGCGTCAGCGGGTCCGCGGTGACCTCGGTTATGGCCTCGGCCAGCCGTTCGGCGGTGAGCGTGCGGATGGGCACGGGCGCGGCGGCCACGCCCAGGTGGTGCAGGCGCTCGCCCCAGAACGGCTGGTCCAGGAAGAACGGCGTGGTCACGCTGGGCACCCCGGCGCGCAGCGCGGCGGCGGTGGTCCCCGCCCCGCCGTGGTGCACGACCGCGGCCATGCGGGGGAAGAGCCACTGGTGCGGGATGTCGGCCACCACGTGGACCTGCTCGTCGGACGGCTCGACGGTCGGGCCGCCCAGCAGGACACCCCGGTGCCCCGAGCGCCGCAGCGCCCGCCGCACGGTCTCGGCGGTCGTGCGAGGGTCGCCCGGGACCATGCTGCCGAAGCCGACGAACACCGGAGGCGGGCCGGCTTCGAGGAAGGCGGCCAAGCCCTCGGGCGGTGTCCACGTGCTCGGCAGGTCGGTGAACCAGTAGCCGGTGACGTGCACCGATCCCGGCCAGTCCGGCGGTCGCGGCACCACGTGCCGGCTGAACCCGGCCAGCACGGGGTGGCCGGCGCGGCGGAGCTGCGTGGTGGGTGCCCGCCACGGCAGGCCGGACGCGCGTCGGCGCAGGACCGACCGCGCGCCTTGCCACATCAGGGTCTCCACGACGCGGTGGCTCAGGCGGTTGGCGAGCCGGCCCAGCGACCTGCGGTGGGGCAGCTGGATCGTGGGGAACGACCCGGTCGGGTAGGTCGGTTGCAGGGCGCCGAAGCAGAACGGCGTGGTCGCGGGGACGATCGCCGGGCGCAGGAGCGCACCCAGCAGCGAGCAGATCACCGCGTCCGTGTCGCCGCACGCCTCCGCGGCCTCGATGAGCCGGTCCGCGTAGGCGTCCACGAGCGGTCGGAGGCTGACGGCGAGGCGCACGGGGTCGCGGTGGGCGGCCAGCCAGTCCTGGCCGTGGCCGCTCTCCAGGATCGCCTTGACGTCCACGTCGACCGGCACACACCGCAGGCCCGCCTCGCGCACGAGCGGCGCGTAGCCGGCGGACGTGAGCACGCTGACGTCGTGGCCGCGTTCTGACAATCTGCGGCCCAGGGGCAGGTACGGCTGCACGTCACCGCGTGAGCCGATGGCCAAAATCGTTATCCGGTGTCCCATGTTCTCCGTTCCATTCCTACTTTGGGCGTGCTCTACCTGTACTTTTCGCACCTTGATGAACCCTTGGTGACGGCATCAGGGTTTTATCCGGAATTCTTCGATGTGCGCTCGTCACGGTTTCTCTGCCTGGGGTCGGCGGAAATCGTGAGGAGCGGTGGAATGGTCGAGAACACTGTGGCGCGGGACGCGTGGATGGTGGACGTGGTGCGGCGCTGCCAGCGGGGTGAGCCGACGTCCTGGGGCGAGGCGATCCGGCTGTTCCGGCCGCTGGTCGCCCGGGTGGCCCGGTCGTTCGGGCTGTCCAACGGGCACGTGGAGGACGTCTGCCAGAACACCTGGATCCGCATGGTCCAAGGCATCGGCACGCTGCGGGAGCCGGAGAAGGCGCGCAGCTGGATGGTGACCGTGGCCCGGCGGGAGGCGTTGCGGCACCTGCGCGAGCACGAGCGGCACGTGCCGGTGGGGGACGGGCACGAGTGGGACGCGCGCCCGTGCCCGGACCCCTCTCCGGAGGACCGGGCGTTGACCGGCAGCGAGCGTGATCAGGTGCGGGCGGCCGTGGCGGCGTTGTCGCCGGTGCAGCGCAAGCTGGTGGCGCTGCTGTTCGGCGACGAGGAGTGCAGCTACGAGGAGATCTGCGCCCGGTTGGGGATGCCGCGCGGGTCGATCGGGCCGACCCGGGCGCGGATCATCAAGCGGGTCCGGCAGCACCTCGCCGACCTGGGGTGAAGTTCAGAGAGTCCAGGTGACGACCGAGGCCGTCGGAGCCGACGGCCAGGTCGGCCGGGTCCAAGGCGATGACCAGGTTGGGCGTGGCGTAGTCGGGGATGTGCTTGGCCGCGGTCAGGCGCTCGTAGGGCACGTCCAGCACCCGGCAGTGCCGCGCCAGCCACTCCTCCACCAGGGCGTAACCCCGGCGGTAGTGGTGGTGGGCGGCCCACGCCGCCACCGCGCGCAGGAGGACGAGGAAGGCCGTGCGCTGCACCCTCTTGTCCTCGTGCCGGGAGATGAAGCGGGACGCCTCGCAGCTGCGCGCCACCGCGGGAGTGCCGCCGAACACCTCCGGGAAGTAGCGCTCCACCGGCAGGGTGTCGCCGGGGCGTTCCCGCAGGATCAGCCGCACGGTCGCGATCACCCGACCGGTGCCCGGACCGGTCCGCTCGACCACGCCGAAGTGGGCGGACCTGGCGTCGTCGGCGTCCCGTTCGCCGCCATCGGCGTGGCGCGCGTCGTCGGGGAGGAAACCCTGCTCGTCGATGTAGACGTCGGCGCGCAGCCGCAGCGCGGCCTCGTGCTCGCGTGGCCGGACCGTCCAGCCGGGCAGGGCCAGGACGCCGACGTAGTACCGCGCGTCGGGGTGCCGGTCGAACAGGTCGGTCTCGACCTCGGGCGGTGACGTGAGCGTGTTCGTCATCGGGTGCGGCCCTTCAGCAGCAGACTGGGCAGGACGCCGCCGGCGACGACCGCGGCGGCGGTGAGCACGGCCCGGTGCGCCCCACCGGCGAGGCACGCGCCGAGCACGACCGTGCCCAGCGCTCCGCCGAGGTTGAGCGCGCACTGGCGCAGACCGGCGGCCACCCCCGCGACCCGCGGCGGGGCCTCGGTGACGGCGGTGGTGGCGGTGGCGACGAGGATCCCGCCCAGGCCGACGCCCAGCAGCGCGGGCCACACGGGTTGCGCGCCGAGGTCGTCGGCCACGGCGATCAGCGCCACGGCGGCCATCACGGCAGACCCGACGCCCACTGCCCGCGCTCCCGAACGAGCGACCAGCGGTCCACAAAGGACGGATCCGGCGATCACGCCGGTGGTGAGCGGGAGGATGCGCAGGCCCGTCGCCAGCGGGCCGAGGTCGGGCAGCGAGACGGCGAGCACGAACGCCGTGCCGATCAGGGTGAACCCGGCGACACCGGTCAACGCGACGGCGGCGAGGAACCCCGGCGTGCGCAGGTCGGAGAGCGACCCGGCGGCGGGCCGGTGGGAGGCACGTCCGACCGGCAGCCGGGTGCCGGCGGCGAACGCGACCGCCGCGATGGGCAAGGTCAGCAGGAACACCGCCCGCCACCCGGCGTGCTCGACGGCCAGTCCGCCGACCACCGGACCCACCACGGTCGACACGTAGATCGTCGCGGTGAAGACCCCGACCGCGTTCGACACCCGCTCGACCGGGAACGCGGCGCGCACCAACCCCAGTGCCGAGGTGTGCAGCAGCGCGCCGAAAAACCCTTGTGCCACGCGGAAAGCGACCAGAGCGGCGATACCGCTGGCGGTCGCGGCCGACACCGACGCCACGGCGAACCCGACGAGACCGACGAGGAACGCGGTCCGCGGCCCGTGCCGGTCCGACAGCGCGCCGGCGGGGACCAGGGCCGCGGTCAGCGCGAGCAGGTACCCGGTGGTCACCCACTCCCGGCCCACCCCGCCGAGGTCCGCGTCGATGGCCGGGGTCGCGACGACCACCAGGGTGGTGTCCAGCGCGGCGACGACCGCCCCGGCCGCCGCCGTGAGCAGGACCGGCCAGGGGCGCACCGCCGGCCGGATGGCGACGGCGGTCACGCGGGACGCTCGTCGAGGTCGAGCGCCGCCGCCACACCCAGTGCCCGCCGGCCCAGGTACTGGCGCACCGCCGCCGGCGTCGGCGGGTGGAAGCGGATCGCCTGGGCGTCCCGCCACAACCGCTCCAGCGGCGTCGACCGGGCGTAAGCCGCGCCACCGCAGGCCTCCACCAGGGCCGCGACCGCTTCGGGCACCACTCGCACCGCCGTGAGCTTCACGCCCAGCGCGGCGGCCGTCAGGTCCTCCGGCGGGTGCCCGGCGTCGACCCGGGCGGCCAGCCCGGCGCACGCCGCCTCCAGTTCCAGCAGGGCCGCGACGTGCTCGCCCACGGGCTGCTGGAAGCACGACAGCTCGCTGCGCCGGGCGTCGAGGTGGGCGATCCGCAGGCGCCCCAACAGGTCCCGGGCGACGGCCAGCGCGGCCTGGGCCACCCCCAGGTACACCGCGGTGGTGGTGAGGCTGAACCACACCAGCGAGGAGGCCAGGCCGGGGTCGGACTCGTCGCCGGTGGGGGCGCGGTAGAAGACCAGGTCGTCGGGGACGTGGCAGTCGGTCAGGACGATCGTGTCCGAGCCCGACCCGCGCATGCCCAGGGTGTCCCAGGTCGGTTCGACCGCCAGGCCCGGGGTCGTGGTCGGCAGCACGGTGACCACGAGGTCCGTCCCGCCGTCGTCCCCGGGCACCTCCAGTTGCATGTAGGCCAGGTCGGCCTGGCTCGCGAGCGAACACGGCGTCTTGCGGCCCGACACCCGCCAGCCGCCGTCCACCCGCCGCGCCCGCAACGTGGACCGCGCCACCGCCCCGCCCAGCTGGGGTTCGGCCACCGCCGAGGCGACCAGGAGTCCGTGGTCGGCGATGTCGCGCAGCATCATGGGCAGGCGGGGGTGTCGCCGCCATTCGTGCGCCATGAGGCTGACGGTGAGCAGGTGCATGTTGACCGCGATCGCGAGCCCTGGATCGGCCGCTCCCAGCGCACGCTGCGCGGCACATGCCCGCATCAAACCTTCGCCCGCGCCCCCGAACCGCTCGGGCACGACCAGGGCAGGCCAGCGCACCTCGCGCAGCAGCTTCAGCCCGGCCTCGCTGAGCTGCCCGTCCCGATCGGCGTCCGCCGCCCGTGCCGCGACCTCGTCCAGCACGTCGAGCGGCAGGATGTCGTCTACTGCGGGCCAAAGGCCGTCGTGCGTGCTCATGCGCTCTCCTGCTCCTGCGACGTCTCACAGGGACAGTGCGCGGGTGGCGCGGCGGTGATACGCCGTCGGTCAGGAGCACGCGCCGCCGACTGGTCAGGAATCGAGAAGCGCCCGGCGGCGGGGCCGACCTAGCGTTGTGGCCATGACGAACATCGCTTCCCTCACCCTCGACGTGGCCGACACCGAGGCCGCCCACCGCTTCTACACCGAGGCCTTCGGCCTGGACGTGCTGCGCTTCCGCGAGGCGGACGCACCCACCGAAGGCTTCCGCGGGTTCATCCTCGGGCTGACGGTGTCCCAACCGTCCACCGTGAACAGCCTGGTCGAGACCGCCGTCGCCGCCGGCGCGACGGTGCTCAAGCCCGCCGCCAAGTCGATGTGGGGCTACGGCGGCGTGGTGCAGGCGCCGGACGGGACGATCTTCAAGATCGCCACGTCGGCCAAGAAGGACACCGAGCCGTTCACCCGCCGGGTCGACACGATCGTGGTGCTGCTGGGTGTCGGTGACATCGTGGCGAGCAAGAAGTTCTACGTGGAGCGGGGTTTGGCGGTCGGCAAGAGCTTCGGCCGCATGTACGTGGAGTTCGCCGCCGGGTCGAGCCCGGTCAAGCTCGCCCTGTACCGGCGGCGTGCGCTGGCCAAGGACGTCGGTGTCGCCCCGGAGGGCTCCGGCTCGCACCGCATTACGATCAACGGCGACGGGGGCGTGTTCACCGACCCCGATGGGTTCGCCTGGTCGGAAGCCGTGCCGGCGACCCGGTCCTGAGCAGATGGCACTGGGAGGAAGCATGACCGCCGCGCCGCCGCGTGGACTGGACGAGCGCTTGCGGGACACCCGCGCGCGCTTCGACGGCGACGTCGACCTGTGGGTCGCCACGTCCCACCCGACGGACGGCGTCCACCTGATCCCGCTGTCGTTCTTGTGGGACGGTGCCACCTTCCTGCTGTCGACCCCGTACGCCTCGGTCACCGCGCGGAACCTGCGCGGTGACGGCCGGGTGCGCCTGAGCTTGGGGGCGACGCGGGACGTGGTGGTCGTGGAAGGTGTCGCCGAAGTGGTGGAGGACCTGGACGCCGGCGTGGGTGACGCGTTCGCCGCGCGGACCGGGTTCGACCCGCGTGAGTTGGACGAGCCCTACCAGTACTTCCGGATCGTGCCGCGGCGCGTCCAGGCGTGGCGGGAAGCCAACGAGCTGCGGGGCCGCGACCTCATGCGGGATGGTCGCTGGCTGGGGTGAGCACGGCGGTCGCGCCGCGCGGCAGGCCCTGTGCAGGAGGGCACTGCCGCGCGACCGGACCGTCAGGCGGGTTTGCCGCCCAGCAGGGTGCTGGTCAACGCGTGCCGCTGGTCGGTCATCGTGCGGGCCAGGTCGAGCAGCTCGTCACCCACGACCGGGACCGCGGAACCGTTGCGCCGCACCGCGTCCAGGACGGCCCGACGCAGCAGCTCCTTGATGAAGCTGGCCGTCACGCCCTCGGTCGCCTCGACCACCGGGGCCAGGTCGGCCCGCAGGTCGACCTCCCGGCCGTAGAGCCGGAGCAGCCGCAGCCGGCCCTCGGCGTCGGGCCGGGGCACCTCCACCGCCAGGTCGACGCGGCCGGGCCGGTCGGCGAGGGCGCGTTCCAGCTCGTCGGCGCGGTTGGTGGTCAGGACGAAGGTGACGTCCGCGTCGGCGCCCACGCCGTCCATCGTGTCCAGCAGGCCGAACAGCAGGGGAGTGGCGCCGCCCCCGCTGTGCGAGCGGTCCATCGCGATCAGGTCGACGTCCTCGATGACCACCATCGACGGCTGGAGCCGCCGGGCCAGGGCGGCGGCGTGGCCCAGGAACCGCATCGCCGGGCCGGTCAGCAGGATCACCGTGCACTCGCGCAACCGGCTCATCAGGAAGCGCACCGTGTGCGTCTTGCCGGTGCCGGGCGGACCGTGCAGCAGCAGGCCGCGCTTGAGGTGCTGCCCGGCGGCGAGCAGTTGCTCGGAGTGCTCGGCGATGCCCACGACGTGCTGCTCGATCGAGTCCAGCAGCCCTTCGGGCAGGACCACGTCGTCGGCGTCGAGCGCGGGCCGCGGCAGGAAGCTGACCAGCTCGTTGCCGCGGTGCTCGCTCACCCCGAACACCAACACCTGCCCGCGGAACACGTCGTGCGCCCGCATGAGCCTCTCGACCTCGACCCCGACCGCGCGGGCGGCGGCCCGGTCGGCGGCCAGGACCTCCAGCTTGCAGGCGGGCGGCCCGTACTCGCTGTAACCCCGAACCCCGATCAGCACCGGTGTGCCGTCCGGCGCCGTGGTGGGCGCCAGCCCGAGTTGGACGATGTCCACGCTGTCGTCCGGCCCGGTGGCGGCGGTGGTGTACTCGGCCGCGCCCACCCCGTGGTTCTTGTGCTGCCGAGCCGCCACGAGCATGTCGACGATGTCCTCATGCCCCCGGTGCTGCCCGCTGACCCCGAACCACTCGGGCTCCGGCGTGCGGTCGGCGAGGTAGGCCTCCACCCCCCGGTGCAGGTTGACGTGCTCCCACAACTCGAACCGGCTGACCACCGACACCACGGAGCCCAACTCACACCCGAGGTGCTCCTGAACCCTGGCCACCACCGGCGGCGGCCGGTCGTCGTCGGCGGCGAGGCCGTCGGCCAGGGCGAGCAGTCGCCGCAACCCCAGGGCCAGCGCTTTGAGTTCTTCCGGACTTACTTCCCCCATGTCGTCCACAGGCCCCATCCTGTTCCTCCGAATCCGCACCCGCAAACCCGTTAGCTCCGCCCACGGCTGGGTTGGCCGTCGACAATGGGAGCCATGACTCCTCAGGGCGAGGTGCGGAACAGCATCACCGGTGAACCGACGTTCGCGGTGCAAGCGGGCAGCATCCACGGAGACGTGCACATCACCACCACGCATGTCGACACCCAGACCGTTCCCCGTCAGCTCCCCGCGGGCGGCGGGAGGCTCACCGGACGCGAAGACCTGCTGGCTCGCCTCGATGCGCTACCACCCAGCGGGTTCGCCGTGGTGTCGGGCATGGCCGGGGTCGGGAAGACCGCGCTTGTGGTGCAGTGGGCGCACGGCGCGGCCGACGAGTTTCCGGACGGCCAGCTCTACGTGGACCTGCACGGCTTCGGTGGAGGTGAGCCGTTGCGCCCGCAGGACGCCCTGGCGGGGTTCCTGCGCGCCCTCGGGTACTCGCGGCCGGAGGCGTTGACCACGCTGGAAGAACGCGCCGCGCACTTCCGGACGCTGATGAGCGGAAGGAGGGCACTGGTCGTGCTGGACAACGCCCGGTCCACCGAGCAGGTCCGGCCGCTGCTGCCCGGTCCGGCCGCCGGCACGGTGGTCGTGATCAGCCGGCACCAGCTCAGCGGCCTCGTGGTCCAGCACGCCGCCACGCCGATCCGGGTCGAGCCGCTGGCCGAGGACTCCGGCCTGGAACTCGTGCGCGCACAGCTGGGTGACCGCGCCGACCACCCCGCCGCCCGCGCGTTGGTGCAGGCGTGCGCGGGACTCCCGCTGGCGCTCCGCATCGTGACCGAGCGGATCGCCCGCTCCACCGACCTGGACGCCGTCGCGGCGGAACTGGCCGACGAACGTGCCCGTCTGGACGTGCTCGACACCCAGGACGACGACGCCCGTTCCGCGGTGCGGACGGTGTTCTCCTGGTCCTGCCGCGCATTACCGGACCACGAGTTCGCCGCGTTCCGATTACTCGGGCGGCACCCCGGTTCGGAATTCGGCACGAACGCCGTGGCCGCACTGCTCGACGTGCCACCCACCGCCGCCACCAAGCTGCTGAGGTCGTTGGCGCGCAAACACCTCCTCCTCGACCTGGGCTCCGACCGCTTCGGCCTCCACGACCTGCTGCGCACCTACGCACGCGAGACGTCCGAACGGACCGACACCGCCGAAGCCCGGCAAGCCGCGACGATCCGGCTCTTCGACCACTACCTGCACACGGCCGACCTGGCCGGGCGGATCGTCATGCCGCACCGGCTCCGCTTCCCCCTCGCCGGACAAGCCGTTGCCCCGCTCGACCTCTCCACCCGCGAGGACGCCCTGCGGTGGCTGGACCTCGAGCGTCGGAACCTCGAAGCGATGTGCGCCCTCGACGATCCCACCCTCGACACCCGGCGCTACCAGCTCGCGTACACCCTGCGGGACTACTACTTCCTGACCAAAGCCCTCGACGGCTGGCTGAGCACCCACGAACACGCCCTCGCCGCCTGTGTCCGGGCGGCCGACCCGCTCGCCGAGGCACGCACGCGCAACAACCTCGGCATGGTGCACGTCGAAACGGGCGACCTGGACCAAGCGGCGGAGCACTACCGACGCGCACGCGAGCTGTTCGAAGGGCTCGGCGACGGGCACGGTCGCAGCAACGCCCTCGCCAACGAGGCCGCCGTGCTGCGCAGGCGCGGCGACTTCGCGGCGGCGTTGCGCAACCAGGACCTCGCGCTGGCCTGGTACCGCGACAGCGGCGCACAGCGCAACATCGGGATCACCCTGCGCAGCAAGGCCATCGTGGAGATGGAACTGGGCCGGTTCGCCGACGCCGTCGAGCACGTCGAGGAGGCCATCGACATCGCGATCGGGCTCGACCTGGAGGTGGACGCGGCCGAGGGGTTCGGCCGGCTCGGCCGCGTCCACCAGCGGGCGGGCGACCGGCCCCGGGCCGAGATCGCGTTCCGGCGGGCCGTCGACCACGCGAGGCGGTGCGGCAGCAGGCACGAGGAAGCACGCGCGTTGCAGGAACTCGGCTCGCTCGCCGCGTCGGCGGGCGACTTCGAGCAGGCGGCCCGCCGGTGGGGCGCCGCGCTGGACCTGTACCGGGCGCTCGGGTCGGTCGAGGGCGGCGCGGTGGCGATGGCGCTGGCCCGGCTCGGCGTCGATCAGTAGTCCGGCTGCTCCCCGGCGAGGTCCAGCAGCCAGTGGTGGACGATCTCGGCGATGTCGAGGTCGAACGGCTCAACGGCGAGCGGCGTGCGCGCGGCGGCCTCGGCCAGGCCGTCGCGGGCGTCCTCCGCGATCGCCACCGCCTCCTCCAGTTGGTCGCCGACGACGTCTCCGGCGGCCCCGAGCGCGTGCGCTAGCACGACATTGGCGCGCAACGCCCTCGGGTCGGCCGGACCGTGCGCCGACTCCTGGTCGGCGAACGCGGCAGCCAACTCCAGCACCTCCACCACCACGTCGTCCAAGGTCACGACGTCGCTGGTCGGGGCCGATCGCAGGCTCGCGTTGAGCAGCCGCTGGGCCGTTTCGAGGGTGTCGATGTGCGCCGGTCCCTGCGCGCGCAGCCGTTCGGCGTACACGACCCAGAACGCCCATCCGCGTGCGATGGCGGCGTTTTCGCGGGCGTCGATGGTGTCCGGGTGGTCCGGGCCGAGGACCACGTGCCTGTGCGCGGCGACGTGGTCGTAGGCGTTCGCGGCGTCTTCGGCGTGGCCGAGTCGCAGGAGGTTATGGCCGATGGCCTCGACGGCGTCGAGCGTGCCGGGCGCGTCCGGTCCCGCCGCTCGGTGCCAGCGCGCCCACGCACCCAGGGCGAGTCGGAGGGCGAGTTTCGGCAGACCGCTTCGCCCTACCGCCAGCACGAGGTTGTTGAGCGCGGTCAACGTCCGGGGTGAGGTGCTCCCGTGCAGGTCGCTGCGGTCCCGGTAGACCGAGCGGTGCAGGGCCAGCGACTCGTCGTGATCACCCAGCTTGCCGAGCGTGTTGGCGAGGTTTTCCTTGGCCTGGAGGGTGTCCGCGTGCGTGGCCCCGACGAGTGCGCTCAGCCTGGCCACGCTTTCCCGTTGGAGCTTGGCCGCTGTGGTGTAGTCGCCTTGACCGAAGTGCGCTGCGGCCAGGCTCACCAGCGCCACGAGCCGGGTCTCCTCGTCGGCCGCCGCCGAGGACTCGCAGGACCGGTGGAGGATCTGGAGGGAGTACAGGGCACCGGCGGTGTCCCCCAGGTCGTACTGCGCCCGACCGGCCTCGTTGAGCGCGTGCCACTCGCTGGGACCCGGCGGCCACTCGTCGGTCGTGGCGAGCGTGAGCACGTGCGGCAGCCGCGACGAAAGCGACCTGGTGACGTCGAACCGGTCGCGTGCGGCTTCCAGCGAATCGCCGATCACGTCGACCGCAGCCACGTGCAGCCGCCTGCGGTACTCGGCGGGGAAGTGGAACCTGGCCGCACGGGCCAACAACGCGTGCACCCGGTGGCTGTCGTCGCCGAGCCGGGTGGCCAGGCCGTGCCGGACCAGGGTGTCGAAACCGGTGGCCGGCCGCGCGACCGCCGCCCGCAGCACCTCCTCGACGAGGTCGAGGGGGAGCGGGGCGTCGCCGAGGACGCTGCTCACCGCCAACGCGTCCCGGCCCTCATCGGAGAGCGCCCGCAAGCTGCGCAGCACCGTGGCGCTGAACTCCTTGCGGTGCGCGAGGGGGACGTCGGTCAGGTGTGCCGCCATCTCCAGCGCGTCTGGCAGCGTGCGGCGCAGGTCCTGCCGGAGTGCCGCGTAACCCGTGAACCCCGCTGTCCTGGTGAGACCGGCGGCGATCGTCAGGCCCAGCGCGTTGCGCCCGAGGTCAGTGACGATGCCCAGGGCGGCCGACCGCTCCGCAGACGGGCCGTCCGGCAGCTTGTGGGCGGCGGTGAGCACCTTGACGCAGCTGCGTTCGTCGAGCGGGTCGAGCACGAGTTCTTCCGACACCACCCCCGCCAACTCGCCTCGGGTGGTCAACAGCGTCCGGCCGTTGTCCGTGGGCGCGTACAGCGCGGTCAGCAGCGGCTCGTCCACCGCAGACGGCACGTCGTCGACCAGCCACAGGTAGGGTCCGCGCTCCCGCAGCTTCCTTCCGATCGCCGCCGCCAGTTCGTCGGTGCCGCCCGTCGTGGCCTCGACGCCGAGGTTGTCGGCGATGTCCCGCAGTTGGAGGCGGAATCGCGCCCGCACGGTGGTCGGGTCGAGCCGGCCGCGCCGGTCGCTGCCGCCGAGGCGGATCACGAACACACCGCCTGGGTGGTCCTCGGCGAACAGGCGCGCGTACTCCTCGCACAACGCCGTCTTGCCCTCGCCGCCGTCGCCGCGGACCGACACGACCGGGTGGCCGCGGTTGCCCGGCTTGGCCTTGATCCGCAACGACTCGTGCAGCTCCCACATCACCTCGCCGCGCCCCTGGAACCGCTTGTTGACCGGCACCGCACGCGGGTACCACTCCGGCTCGTCGGGCGGCGCGGCGTCGCCGAACCTGCGGTCGTCGGCGGCCAGGACGCGCGCGAGCTTCGCCGCGACGATCTCGGCCTGCTCGGCGACGTCGTGGCCCTCGCGGGTGAGCAGTTTGGGTGCTTTCAGCTGACGTGGCCGCAAGGCGCTGGGCCGCACCCGCCAGGTGATCGGCATGACCCGTTCGGTGTGGCCGTCGAGCCGGTAGGCCGCGGTCAGCGCGATGAGCAGTTCCCTGCGGCAGCTCGGGCTGTCGTGGAACGTCGGCGTCATCAGCGGGACGAGCATCCGCGAGCCGAGCAGGGCGGTCCGGAGCGCGGGGTCCAGCGTGTCCCCGTACGGGATGCCCTTGTCGTCCTGGAAGGCCCGCACACCCAACGCTTCCAGCGCGTCGTGCAGCGCGTCGGCCCAGTCTTTGTCGTCCCAGTTGTAGCAGATGAACACGTCGTCCACCGTCGACAACCTATCGCCTAGGTGGCCAGGACGTGGGGGTGGTCGCGGGGGCCGTTGACGTGGGTGACCGAGACCGTGCCCGGTCCGTCCTGGATCGTCTTCCACGCTTCGATCGCGCTGCCGCCGTTGGCGGCCATGAGGGCGGCGAGGCGGCCGGTGACGGTGGCCGCGGCGAACGACGTGCCACTCCACTCCGCCCAGCCGCTGAAGGGCGTGTCGTCGCGGCGGCGCGGGGTGGGGTAGCCGGGCGCGAAGTACGGCCCGACCCGGTCCACGCCGGGGGCGTAGGCCGAGACCCACGGGCCGTAGCCGCTGAAGGCCGCCACCTCGCCGTTCACCGTCGCGCCCACCGCCAGCACCTCGGCGTGACCTTGGCCCAGGTCCAGGGCCGCCGGCCACAGCAGTTGGGTGGAGCCGCGGTTGCCCGCCGCCGCGACGACCACGACGTCCGGGGCCAGGCCGAGCAGGGCGTCCTCGATGGCCAGGGGCGGGGCGTCCTCCCAGGAGCTGCCGGAGAAGGACAGGTTGATCAGCTTGACCCCGGCTTCACCCAACCGGGTGATCGCGTGCGCGACGGCCAGGTCCTCGATCTCGCCGGTGCTCTTGTCGACCACGCCCTTCATGATCACCTTCGCCTGCGGGGCCTCGCGCAGGACCAGCCCGGTGACGAAGGTGCCGTGGCCGTCCGAGCCGGTCGGGTTGCCGTCGCGGTCCGGGACCACCGGGTCGACGTCCTCCTCGCCGAACTCGACTCGGCCGTCGAGGTAGGGGTGGGGTTCGCCCCCGTGCCGGACGATGCCGGTGTCGACCACGCCCACCGCGACCCGTTCGCCGCCGGTGAGCGGAGGCAGGTGTTCGAGCGACTTGGTGGTGGGTCGCGGGCGCAGCGATCCCCAGATGATGCGGTCGGCGGTGTAGACGTGGTTCGGGCTGACGCGGAGGCCGGTGCCGTGGCGGGCGCGCAGGTGTGCGAGCAGGTCCGGGACGCGGACGTGGCCGCCGACGAACCGGCGCACCGAGCCCGACGCGTCCGCGGGTCGGAAGCCGGCGTGCGCCAGGTCGGGCGTCACGGCGGCACAATCGTCGGCATGGACCAGCAGTTCGCCGGTGCGGTAGCCGTAGTCGCTCATCCGGGGCCTCCGTGGGACGTTGTCGACCGGTTGGTGATGCCGTGCCGCCGCCGCGTGATACCGCGATAAGTCCACCATGCGGGCACCGGCCATCGAAGCACTGTCCACTGCGAACCAAGCCGCAGATCTCGCGTTGGGCAACCCGACCCGCGCCCGCGCCCTCGCGGAGGCCGCACGGGCGGCGGCGGGCGAGGACGTCGAGCCGGTGGCCGTCGCCGAACAGGCGCTGGGCTTGGCCGCGCTGTCCGTGGGCCGCCTGACCGACGCCGAACGTCACCTGCGCACCGCGATCGGCCTGGCCGACCAGGCCGGACTGGCCCCGGTCGCGGCCAAGGCAAGAGGCGTGCTCGGGTACGTCCTCACGCTGACCGGCCGCACCGCCGAGGGCCTGCGCGAGATGGACCGCGCCGCACCCGCGCTCAGCGGTCCGGCGGCGGCGAGGTTGGCGATGCAGCGGGCCGTGGTGCTGACCGAGGTCGGCCGTTTCGCGGACGCGGCGACGGTCTTCGCGCAGGCCCTGGACACACTGCGGCACGCGGGCGGCGACGCTTTCATCGAGGCCACGATCCGCAACAACCGCGCCATCCTGCTAGCTCGACTGGGTGACTGGCGCGGCGCGGAGGACGACCTGCGCCGCGCGGAGGAGGTGTTCACCGCCACCGGCCACGGCGGACGGACGGCGATGGTCCACCAGAACCGCGGCCTGGCGGCGTCCGTGCGCGGTGATGTGCCGGCGGCCCTGGCGGCCTACGACGAGGCGGCGCGGCGGTACCGGGAGGCGGGCACCGATCCTGGTTTGTTGCCGGTGGAACGTGCCGAGGTGCTGCTGTCCGTGCGCTTGGTCGCGGAGGCCCGTGCGGCGGCGGACGCGGCCGTGGCGCACTACGCGAGCCGCCGCAACGCCGTGGACCTGGTGCAGGCGCGGCTGCTGTCGGCGAAGGTCGCACTGGTCGAGGGCGATCCGGGGGCGGCGTTGGCGGAGGCGGTGCGGGCGCGTCGGTCGGCGTCCCGGCAGGGCAGGCCTGGATGGGCGGCGTTGGCGGCTTACCTGGTGTTGCGCGCCCGGTGGGAGTTGGGGCAGCGGGACGACGCGGTGCTGCGGTCCGGGAGGCGTGCGGTCGCGGCGCTGACGGCGGCGGGGTGGTTGGTCGCGGCGCTGGATGCGCGGCTGATCGTGGCGCGGCTGGCGATGGAGACCGGCCGGCGGTCGTTGGCGCGGCGGGAGCTGCTGGTCGCGACCCGTGCGGGCCTTGGCGGGCCGGCGGAGGTGCGGGGCGGGTCGGGAGGTCGGGCGGCGGTTGCGGGGGTCGGCGGTCCGGCGGCGGGCGTGGGCCTGGGTGGGCCGGCGGAGGTGCGGGCGCGGGTGTGGCATGCGGTGGCTTTGGTGCGGCTTGGGGATGGTGATCGGCGGGGCGCGGATGCCGCGTTGCGGGCCGGGGTGCGGGTGCTCGACCGGTTTCGCGCGAGTCTGGGTGCCACCGAGTTGCGTGCGCACGCCTCCGGGCACGCCGACGAGCTGACCGGGCTGGGACTGCGGCTGGCCGTCGAGCGGGGACGGCCGGAGTCGGTGCTGCGCTGGGCGGAACGCCGGCGGGCGTGGGCATTGCGGCTGCGTCCGGCCCGACCTCCCGATGACGCCGAGCTGGCGGCCGACCTGTCCCGGCTGCGCCAGGTGGCAGTCGACCTGGCGGCCGGTGGCGACCCGCGCCCCCTGCTGCGCCGCCAGGCCGAGCTGGAACGCGCAGTGCGCAACCGCGCCCGCCACGCCGCCGGGACCAGCCTCGCCGCCGGCCGGCCGCAGCCCACCCGCGCCCGCCACCCGGGCGGCCCACCTGCCGCGCCACTGCCCACCCGCGCGCGGCACCCCGACGGCCCACCTGCCGCGCCACTGCCCACCCGCGCGCGGCACCCCGACGGCTCACCTGCCGCTGCGCCGCTGTCCACCCGCACCCGACACCCCGACGGCGCACCCGACGCCGCCGCGCTGCCCGCCATGCGTGACCTGCACACTGCCCTCGGCCCGGCCGCCCTGGTCGAATACCTCGACCTCGACGGCCGACTGCACGCCGTGGTCGTCGCGGACGGCCGGGTGGACCTGCACGCTCTGAGCCCGGTGGACGACATCGCCCGAGCCGTGGCCGACCTGCGCTTCGCCCTCCACCACCTGGCCCACGCACCCCGCTCCCACCGCCGCTTCACCGACCTGCTCGACCGCACCGCAGCCCAACTCGACGCCGCCCTACTGGCACCCCTTCTCCCAACCCTCGGCAACCGCCCGCTGGTGGTCGTGCCCACCGGCCCACTGCACGACCTACCTTGGCCAGTACTCCCCAGCTGCCTGGGGCGTCCCCTGTCGGTGACCCCGTCCGCAGCCCTGTGGCACCGCGCGGCGACCACCGACCTCCCGGCCCCCGGCGGCAGGGTCGTCGTCGCCGGCCCGGACCTGCCGCACGCGGTGGCCGAGGTCGACGCCCTGGCCCGTCGCCACCCCACCACCCGCCACCTGACCGGCTCGGACGCCCGGGTGGCCGACGTCGTCGCCGCACTGGACGGCGCGGACCTGGGGCACCTCGCCGCGCACGGCCGGTTCCGCGCCGACAACCCGCTGTTCTCCGCGCTCCGCCTGGCCGACGGCCCCCTGACCGGCTACGACCTGGAACGCCTGACCCGCCCGCCGCGCCGGGTCGTGCTGTCGGCGTGCGACTCCGGCCGGTCCGCGGTGCACCCGGGCGACGAGGTCCTGGGGCTGGCGTCGGTCCTGCTGGCGTTGGGCACGACGACCCTGGTCGCCACCGTCGTCCCGGTGCCCGACGAGGCGACCCGACCGCTGGTGCTGCGCTTCCACACCCTCCTCGACGACGGCCTGCCCCCGGCCCACGCCCTCGCCGAGGCCCAGCGCGACCTGTCGACCGAAGCCCGACCGGCGGACCGCGTGGCCGCCGTGGGCTTCCTGTGCTTCGGCGCTGGCTGAAGGTCAGACCGGCTCAGCGGTCCCAGACCAGGTCCCGGCCGGCGCGGGCGTACCAGCGGGACAGTTCGGCGTCGATGCGCGCGGAGTCCTCGTCGGACAGCGCCACGGTGGGCTCCGCGTGCGGCCACGCCTCGACGATCCGGGCCCGCAGCCCCGCCGGCGGGTGGCTGTCCCACAGGCTCGACCCGCCCAGCGACGCCTCCCGCAGCTCCGCCATCGACCACGTCGGACGCTCCCGGGCCACCTCCGCGCGCCACAGCGCCGGACCGGGGTGGTCGCGCCGGGAGGTCGTGTGGTTCGCGCGCTCGGCGTTGACGACGACCCGCAGCACCTGGTCGCCGGCGACCACGAGGTCCATCAGCTCCACGGTCGCGTCGGTGCCGCCCACGCGCACGGACATGGCGTCCGCGCAGTACTCCGCGCGCTGGCGGTCCCGGGCGGCCACCACCAGCAACCCGGCCTGGACCAGCAGGAACCCGCGGGCCAGCAGCACCTGGAGGGGCGCGACCAAGCGTTCCACCAGCTCGGTCAACGGGTTCGCGCCGGTCGGCGAGCTGCTGGGCCGCACCAGGTCGGCCAGCACGCCGGGGGTGACCAGCGCGGGGGAGGTCGCGAGGCCGCGTGCCGGGTCGCCGTTGACGAAGTGCCCGATCTCGTGGGCCAGCAGCGCGACCCTCTGCCGCGGCGCGAGCACGCCCCACAGCGCCAGGCCGAGGGTCAGCCGACGCCGGCGGCGCAGCCCGTACACCCCGGCGCCGGCGTTGAAGTCGAAGTCCAGCGCCAGTTCGTGCGGGACGGGCGCGCCCGCGGCGGCGGCGACCCGGTCCACCAGCGCGAACAGCGTCGGGGCGGCGTCACGGGTGACCGTCGCCCACTCGTCGCCGGTCCGGCCCAGCCGGGGCCGCAGCTCCCACGCCAGCCCGATCAGCAGCAGCCCCGGCAGGATCGACCACGACGGGAAACCGCTCACCACCAGCCACGCGCCGAGCAGGAACCCGGCGAGCACCAGCAGCGCCAACGCCGCCGACACGGCGATCAGCGCGACCCGCGCGGCGGTCCACTCCGGACGGCTGGGCGGCGCCGCCGAGTAGGCGGCGAACTGGCGGGCGTCGAGCCGGCGTGCCACGGCCTTGAGTCTGTCCACGGCGGGACAGTGTGCGGTCCACCGGGCCGGGACCGGCCCAGGTTCGCCCAGTCGTTACCGCGGCGGGACAGTGTGCGGTCCACCGGGCCGGGACCGGCCCGGGTTCGCCCAGTCGTTACCGCGGCGGGGTGTGGCGGATGGCCAGCAGGGCGATGTCGTCGTCGGGCGGGTGGTCGCCGACCAGGGTGTCCATGATGCGGGCGCACGCCAGTTCGGGCGTGGCGGGCGTGACGGACCGCCGCAGCAGGTCCAGGCGTTCGTCGAGGTCCTCGTGCCGGCGTTCCACCAAGCCGTCGGTGTAGAGGGCGACCAGCGCGCCGGTCGGCAGGTCCAGCGTCGCGGTGTGGCGGCCGGTGACGGCCAGGTGGTAGCCGATCGGCGGGTCCACCTCGGCGTCGACGAAGCGGGGCTCGGCGCCCGGGACGGCCAGCACCGGCGGCAGGTGGCCGGCGAGGGCAAGGTCCATGCGGCCGGAGTCGTTGTGGACCACCGCGTAGGCGACCGTGGCCATCGTGTGGTGCTCGAAGTGGGCGGCCTTGCGGTCCAGCTTGCCCAGCACCGTGCCGGGGTCGTCGAACTCCAGGGCGTAGGCGCGCAGGGCGCTGCGCAGGCGGCCCATGACGATCGCGGCGGCCAGCCCGCTGCCGACGACGTCCCCGATGACCAGCCCGGTCCGGCCGCCGGGCAGCTCGAACACGTCGTACCAGTCCCCGCCGACGCCGCTGTCCGCGCCCGGCACGTACCGCGCGGCCATGCCCCAGCCCGCGGTCATCGGCAACCGGGTGGGCAGGAGGCTGTCCTGCAAGACGGAGGCGGCGGACCGCTCCGAGCGGGACCGGTGCGCGTAGACGCCCACCGCGAGCCGGTCGGCGATGAGCTGGAGCAGGTCCACCTCGTCGTCGGTGAACATGCGATCCTTGGTGCTGCCGATGTGCAGCACACCCACCAGGTGGTCCTCCGCGATCATCGGCACACCCAGCAGCACGTGCAGCCCGCGCCTCCACAGCAACGGGTTCACCACGGTGGACTCGTCCACCCGCGAGATCTGCACCGGTTCCCGCGACTGCGCCACCCGTCCGGCGAACCCGGACCCGAACGGCACGCGGACGCCCTGGAAGACCTCTTCCTCCAGCCCGACGGTGGCCCGTGCGACCAGTTGGGTGCCACCGGGGTCGGTCAGCAGGGCGGTGACGGTGTCGACGGCGAGCAGCTCGCGGGTCTTGTTCAACAGGACGTCGAACAACTTGTCGAGGTCCAGCTCCCGCAACGCGCTGTCGGTGATCGCCTCCAGGACCCGAAGCCGCATTTCCGAACTCCGGCCGACGCTCATCCCCACTCCGTCCACATCCTCACGTGCGAACCCAGACGATACTTCCTCCGACCTCCACACCGCCCTTCGCACCGCAAACGCAAGTCCGGGCCGCATGGCCGCGAACCGCCGCCACACCGTTCCTCTTTCGTCGACCACACCTCGATCGGTCGTTGCGAACGCGTCGGAGGCGCTTGATCGGCACACCTCCGGCCCGCTTGGGGACATTTCGGGTCCATCGGCGTTTCGTAGTCGCCAACCCGCGGCTTCGGGCCGCGTGCACCCGATCTACCTGCGTGGACGTGCCACCCCTGGGGGTCGCCAGGGGCAGCTGGGGTTGGCAGGGGGTGCCCGGGTAGGGGTGGCGTGGTTAATGTCGAAGGGCGTTGTGGGTTTCTCGGTCCGAATCGGCCGAATTCGTCCTTGGCATTCTTTTGGGGGAAACATGAGCGCTTTGGCCGCTGCGCTGCTCGCGGGTGCTCCGCCGGGGGAGATCGAGCGGTTGCCGTTGCCCGAGGAGCACGTCGCCGCGCACCTGCGGGCCGAGGACCAGGACATGTTCCGGGGTGTGGCGGACAAGGACGTGCGCAAGTCGTTGCGGGTGGGCAAGGTGCCGGTGCCCGAGCCCGCGCCGGACGAGGTGGTCGTCGCGGTGATGGCCAGCTCGGTCAACTACAACACCGTCTGGTCGGCCATGTTCGAGCCCGTCTCCACCTTCCGGTTCCTGGAGCAGTTCGCCCGCCAGGGCGGCTGGGCGACCCGGCACAACCTGCCCTACCAGGTCGTCGGCTCGGACGGCGCGGGCGTGGTCGTGCGGCTCGGGTCCGGTGTGCGGCGGTGGAAGGTCGGCGACCACGTCGTGATCAGCCCGGCCTACGTCGACGACCAGGAACCCGCTTCGCACGCGGACGGCATGTTGGGCGCGGAGCAGCGGGCGTGGGGGTTCGAGACGAACTTCGGCGGCCTGGCCGAGTACACCGTCGTGCGCGCCAGCCAGCTGGTACCCAAGCCCGCGCACCTGACCTGGGAAGAGGCCGCGTGCAACACGCTGTGCGCGGGCACCGCCTACCGGATGCTGGTCAGCGACCGGGGCGCCCGGATGAAGCAGGGCGACGTGGTCCTGGTGTGGGGCGCGGCCGGCGGGCTGGGCGGGTACGCGGTGCAGTTCGTGCGCAACGGCGGCGGCATCCCGGTCGGCGTCGTCGGCTCGCCGGAGAAGGCCGAGCAGCTGCGCAAGCTGGGCTGCGAGATCGTCGTCGAGCGCTCGGAGATCGGGTTGCACGGCGACCCTTCCGACGACCCAGACCAGGTGCTGGAGATCGGCCGCCGGCTCGGCCGGATCATCCGCGACAAGGTCGGGCGCGACCCGGACATCGTGTTCGAGCACGTCGGCCGCGCCACCTTCGGCATCTCCGTGTTCGTCGTGCGGCGCGGCGGTGTCGTGGTGACCTGTGGGTCGAGCACCGGCTACCAGCACGTCTACGACAACAGGTACCTGTGGATGAAGCTCAAGCGGGTCATCGGCAGCCACGTCGCCAACCTCCAGGAGCAGTGGGAGACCAACCGGCTCATCGCCTCCGGCGCGATCGCCACCACGATGACCGAGGTGTACCCGCTGGCCGAGGTCGCCGAGGCGGTGCGGCTGGTGCAGGAGAACCGGCACAGCGGCAAGGTCGCGGTGCTGTGCCTGGCGCCCGAGCCCGGTCTCGGGGTGACCGACCCGGACCTGCGCGCCCGGCTCGGCCAGGACCGCATCACGCCGTTGCTGGCGGGGCGGTGAGCGGGATGGCGATCGGGTTCCTGGGCACCGGTTCGTACGTCCCCGAGCGGGTCGTCACCAACGAGGAGATCGCCGACCTCGTCACCGACGCCACCCCGGAGTGGGTGCTGGCCAAGACCGGCATCGCGACCCGGCGGTGGGCCGCGCCGGACGAGGCGACCTCCGACCTCGCGGCGAAGGCGGCCCGGCGGGCGTTGGACGCCGCCCGGCTGACCCCCGGCGAGGTCGACTACCTGATCGTGTCCACCTCCACCGGCGACTTCCCGCAGCCGCCCACGGCGTGCCTGGTGCAGGACCTGATCGGCGCGCGGGACGCGGCCTGCTTCGACATCAACGCCGTGTGCGCCGGTTTCGTCTACGGCGTCGAGCTCGCGCAGGCGCTGACCACCGCGCGGCCGGGCACCCGCGCCCTGGTCATCGGCGCGGACGTGTACTCGCGCATCCTCGACTTCACCGACCGGCGCACGGCCGTGCTGCTGGGCGACGGCGCGGGCGCGGCGGTCATCGGGTCGGTGCCCGACGGCGGCATCCTGCGCGTGGACCTGGGCAGCCGCGGCGACGCGCAGGACCTGATCAAGGTGGTGGCCGGCGGCAGCCGGGTGCCGACGTCCGCGGCGACCGTGGCGGCGGGCGGGCACTTCTTCACCATGCAGGGCCGGGGCGTGCGCGACTTCGTGATGGAGAACGTGCCGAAGCTGGTCGACGAGCTGGTCACCGACCTCGGTCTGTCGGTGGCCGACGTGGACTGCTTCGTGCCGCACCAGGCCAACGGCGTGCTGCTGCGGGAACTCGCGCAGCGGTGCGGGTTGGGCGGCGCGCACACGCACCTGGTGGTCGAGCGGTACGGCAATCTCGGCAGCGCGTCGGTCCCGGTCGCGCTGGACGACGCCGTGGCCTCCGGCCACATCCGCGCGGGCGACCTCGTGCTGCTGTCGGCGTTCGGCGGCGGGATGTCGGTGGGCACCGGCCTGGTGCGGTGGTCCGCGTGAGCGCCGTGACGCGGGTCGGCGTGGTCGGCCCCGGGCAGATGGGGTGCGGGTTCGCCGAGGTGTGCGCGCGGGCCGGGGCCGATGTGGTGGTCGTGGCACGCGGCGAGGCGTCGGCCGAGCGGGGACGGCAGCGGCTGGAGAAGTCGCTGGACCGGTTGGTGGCCAAGGGGAAGATGGGCGTCGACGAGCGGGCGGAGACGTTGGCGCGGGTCGCGTTCTCGTGGGATGTCGGGGCGCTGGCGGACCGCGAGTTCGTGCTGGAGGCGACACCGGAGGACCTGGACCGCAAGCTCGCCGTGTTCGCCGAGCTGGACGAGGTGGTGTCCGAAGCGGACGCGGTGCTGGCGTCGACCACGTCCGCGCTGTCCATCATGAAGCTGGGGCGGGCGACCCGTGATCCCGGGCGGGTGCTGGGCGTGCACCTGTTCAACCCGGTGCAGGTGATGCCGCTGGTGGAGCTGATCTCGTCACTGGCCACGGACCCGGCAATCGCCGAGCGGGCGCGGGCGTTCCTGGAGGACGTGCTGGGCAAGCAGGTCGTGTGGGCCAAGGACCGGGCCGGGTTCGTGGTGAATTCGCTGCTGGTGCCGTACTTGTTGGCGGCCGTGCGGCTGGTCGAGTCGGGGGTCGCGTCGGCCGAGGACGTGGACCGGGGCATGACGGCCGGGTGCGGGCATCCGATGGGTCCGCTGCGGCTGATCGACTTGATCGGGCTGGACACCATCGCGGCGGTGGGGGAGGCGATGTACGCGGAGACGAAGGAGGCGCTGCACGCTCCGCCCGCGCTGCTGCTGCGGATGGTGGAGGGCGGGTACCTGGGGCGCAAGACCGGGGAGGGCTTCTTCTCCTACCGCTGAGGGTTCTGCTTCGGCTTGGGTGGACACGGTCGGTGACCGAGGTGATTCCCGGCTGCCTGGAATCGGGGTGTTGTCGGGAGTCCGCATCGAATTCCGGCGCGGGGCGTGCGAGGGTCGAGGAGGTGTCGACAGGAGCTGGTACGTTGGCGTTGTCGCAGGCGGGAGTGCCCGCCCGGGCCGCGGTCGTCCTCGCGGTCGGCGTTCGCGACGAGTCGGTGTGCCAGGCGTCCGCCGCGCCCGTGGTCGTGTTCGGAGCGTGTTCTCGGGGGAGAAATGGTGCGATCGAGCAGGTGGGTGGGCCGTGCGCGGGAGTTGGCGGGCGGCTGGTCCGGTCAGGGGGAGGTGGTCCTCGTCCACGGGGGTCCGGTGACCGGCAAGAGCACCCTCCTGCACCGGTTGGCCACCGAGTCGGCGGGGTCGGTTGGGCCGGCGGGGTCAAGCAGGTCGGCGGGGTCGGCTGGGCTGGCGGGGTCGGTTGGGTCGGCGCGGCCGGTTGGGTCGGCGGGGTCGGCGCGGCCGGTTGGGTTGAGCGGGTTGGCGGGGCCGGCTGGCGCGAGCGGGTCGGCGGGGTCGGCTGGGGTGCTTGTGCTCTGTGCGACGGCGTCGGCTGAGGAGTGTGGGCTGCCGCTGGGCGTGGTGGGGCAGTTGTTGCCGGGGTGGCGGGGCGTGTCGCCGGAGGATCCGTGCGTGGTCGGCGAGGTGGGGGAGGCGCTGCTCGCGCTCGCCGCCGACCGGCCCGTCCTGGTGTGCGTGGACGATGCGCAGCACGCCGACCGGCTTTCATTGCGGTGCTTGGCTTATGCGGCTCGGCGGGCGGGGTCGCGGTCGTTGCGGGTGGTGCTGGCGGCCGATGGTGGCGACGACTACTACCGGCGGTTCGAGGCGCAACTCGGGCGGCTGCCGCACTTCCGGCACGTGCGATTGTCCACTGTGGAGCTTGACGAGGTCGGCGAGCTGGTGTCCGGGGACGGTGTGCCGGTGGCGGAGGTCCACCGGATCAGCGGCGGGAACCTGTTGCTGCTGGACGCGTTGGTCGAGGACTTCCGCGCTACGGGGCGGGCGGAGCCGGGGGAGCGGTTCGGCGAGGCGGTGCGGGATTACCTGGGGCGCTGCGATCCCGAGACGGCCGCCGTGCTCAAGGCCCTGTCGGTGCTGAGCGTGGCGCGGCCCCTGGAACACGACCGTGAGGCGTGGCCTCCGGCCCCCGAGCGCGGGGCGCAGACTCTGGCCTCCCAGCGCCGGGCGTGGCCTCCGGCCCCCGATTCCATTGTCTCATGGGGGACCGACAATTCCGGTGGGGCGGCCCTGGTGGGTGCCGTGGCGGGGATCGGGGCGGTCGAAGGGGTTGTGCGGCGGCTGGAGGAAGCCGGGCTGTTGGAGCGGGGTGGGTTTCGGCATCGTGCTGTGCCGGAGGCCGTGGTGGGGGTGTTGTCTGCGGCTGAGCGGGAGCGGTTGCATGGTAAGGCTGCTCGGGTGCTGCATGACGGTGGTGCGTGTCCGACGGTGGTTGCGCCGCATCTGCTTGCCGCTGGGGTGCGTGGCGGCGGGTGGGGGATTTCCGTCCTGGTGAGTGCTGCCGCAGTCGAGGTGGAACGGCATCGGGTTGGTGTGGCGGTGGCGTTGTTGGAGACGGCGGGGCAGCGGGGCGGGGTGCGGTACGACGTCGTTGCGCGGCTGGCTGAAGTGGAGTGGCGGGTCAGTCCGGTGGCGGCCTATCGGCGGCTGGGTGACCTTGTCGAGGCGCAGCGGCGGGGTGAGTTGTCGCAGGTTGCGGCGGTGGCGTTGGTCGGGTTGCTGGTGCGGTTGGATCGGGTGGCGGAGGCGCGGGACGCGTTGGAGTTGTTGGTCGGGGCCGTGCGGCGGGACGGGCCGGAGTGTCCGGCCGCCTTGACCCGGTTGCGGTTGCTGGTGGAGCACTTCCACCCGTCGCTGCTGACCTCGGGGGTGCGCACGGTGTTGCGGGCCGAGTTGTCGCCGGCTGCCATCGCCGCCGCGCCGCACTTGGAGGCGTTCACGTTGCTGCGGCGGGTGCTCGCGGTCGGGCCTTCGGGCGGGCTGGTGGCCTGCGTGGAGCACATCTTGCGTACGCACGCCGTGGATGAGTCCACAGTGGACTCGGTGGTGGCCGGGGTGCGGGCGTTGATCGGGATCGACCGGCTGGTGGAGGCGGCGGCGGTGGTCGATCGGGCCGCCGACGAACCTGCGGTGCGGTGCTCGCCGACCTGGCGGGCCGAGTTCGCGTTCCTGCGGTCGGTGATCGCGTGGCGTGCCGGGGACCTGGCCGCGTGCGTCGAGCACGGCGAAGCGGCGCTGTCCCACCTCGGCGAAACGGAGTGGGGCGTGCGGGTCGGCGGGCCGCGTGCGGCGCTGGTGCTGGCGCACACCGCGATGGGCCACCACGACGCGGCGGGCGCGATCCTGGACCGGCCGGTGCCGCCGGAGCTGTTCGACACCGCGCACGGCCTGTTCTACCTGCACGCCCGCGGCAACCACCACCTGGCCACCGGCCGCCTGCACGACGCCCGCCGCGACTTCGAGGTCTCCGCCGAACTGGCCCGCCGCCTGCGCCTGGACCCGGCGCCGCTGTCCCCGTGGCGCACCGACCTGGCCGCCCTGCACCTGCGGCACGGCAACCACCGCCTGGCCCGCCGGTACGCCGAGCAGGAACTGGCCAAGGCCCCACGCACCCCTTCCCACGCCCGTGGCACCGCCCTGCGCCTGCTGGCGGCCACCGCACCCGCCCGCGACCGGGTCGCTCTGCTCACCGAGGCCCGCGAGGTCCTCGACGCGTGCGGAGCGAAGCTCGAACTCGCCCGCGTCCTGCACGACCTGGCCCAAGCCCACCAGGCGGAGGGCGACACCGAACGCGCCCGGATCGTGGAGCGCCGCGCGTGGCACCTGGCCCGCCAGTGCGGGGCGGAGCTGTCCCCGCCCCGCCTGGTCCTGGCCACCGCCGGCACCCGGACACCGGACCCCGCCCATGTGCTCAGCGACGCCGAACTCCGCGTCAGCGCCCTCGCCGCGCGCGGCCTGACCAACCGGGAGATCGCCGAACGCCTGTACGTCACGGTCAGCACGGTCGAACAACACCTGACCAAGGCCTACCGCAAGCTCAAGGTCACCGGCCGCGAAGCCCTGCCACCCCGGCTCAGCCCAGCCGTCGCCGAACCGGCCTGAGGACCGGGACCGACCGGACCGGCCTGAGGACTGGCGCCGACCGGACCGGCGTGAGAACCAGCACCGCGGGGCAGGCGCTCGGTCCCGCGGGAGGGGTCCCGCCGGCCGCGGTTAGCGTGCGGCCATGACCGTCGACGACCCGCACCACCGCGAGTACCGCTACTCGGGGGGCGACTGGTTGTGGGCCGGACTGGCCGCACCCCTGGCCGGCGCGGGCTTCCTGGTCGTCCGGCTGGCCCTGGACGACGAAGTGCCGACCGCCGTCCCCGTCGCCATCGGCGTCGCGTTCGCCGCCCTGGTCGTGTTCGTCGTGCGCCTGACCAAGGTGACCGCCACGATCAGCGATCGGACCGGTCTGACCGCTAAGGGAGCGTTCCGCGGCCACGCCACGGCCTGGTCGGACGTGCAGGGCATCGAGGTCGAGGTGAACCCCGGCGCCGGGGCGCGGGGAGCGCCCGGCAGGATCGCCGTGCTCTACGACGCGTCGGGCCGCAGGCGCGTCCTGCCGCACCTCAACGACCGCAACACCCCCGACCTGGACGGCGAGGTGGCGGACCTGCACGAGACCTGGACCCTGCACAGGGGCGAGGACTGGGCACCCGTGCCGGACGTGGCGCAGAAGATCGCGCGCGTGCGCAGACACCCGACACCGCTGGTGCACATCGCGGTGAAGGCGATGGTGGGCGCTTTCCTGGTCGGGACCGTGGGCTGCCTCATCGCGCTGGCCACGGGGGCCTACAGCCGCCCCGGCAACGCTGTCGTCGACACCGTGCTCGACCCGTTCGCGTTAATCCTGGTGCTGCCTCTCGGGGTGTACATCGGCACTCTCGTCGTCGGGGCGATCCTCCGCCGCCGCTAAGGCGTCCCGTAGGTGGCCCGCACGGTGATGTTGTCGCCGGACTGCGACAGCACCTCGATCCGCACACCACCCGCCGTGAACGTCCGGCCCACGTCGTAAGGGGCGTCGTTCAGCTCGTTGCCCCCACACCCACCGGACCTGGGCCGCGAGTCCACCACTCTCACCGGCCCGGACCCCGACGCCACCGCACTGTCCACTTTGTACACCAGCACGCCGGTCTTGCAGGCCCGCACGTCGTTCGCCTTCCGTGCCCGCACCTCCGCCACGTAAGCGGTGGTGGTGCCGTACCGCACGACGACTGCCTTCATCCCGCCCGGCGTCTCGACGGGGGACAAGGTAGTGGTCACCGACGTGTTCAAGGTCCGGACGCAGGAGATCTGCGGATCGTCGAGCCAGCCCAACTTCCACTTGTGCCACGCGAAGTGGTCGGGGGCGACGCCGCCCAGGTTGCCCATCAGGTCCCAGCTGCCGATGTACCCGTGCCCGCCCGGCCCGCCGTACAGGTCCGGCAGGCTGATGGTGTGCCCGCCTTCGTGCGCGAGCAGCAGGTGTCGGTGGCTGCCCCAGTCCGTGCCCAGCACGGCGCCGGCCTTGATGGTGTGCCCGTCCAAGGTCACGTTGTCGAACTGGGCGTAGGACCGGCTGGTGCCCGAGTCGGTCAGGAACACGATGTCGATGCCGGAGAAGTCGAAGTACCGGTCCACGGACCGCGCCGCGTCACCCCACGTGCTGGCCTGGCCCACGGCCACGTCGCCGATCATCGTCTCGGGGGTGGGGTGGTCGGCGGTGAGGGCGGCCGGGCGGCGGACGGGGACCAGTTCCAGTTGGTAGCGGCCGAAGGAGCTGTTCAGGTACCACTGCTCGGCGGGCTTGTACTTGGCCATCTCGGTGTCGATGTTCCAGTTGCCGCGGAACAGCACCGCCGCGCGGACCCGGCCGATCGGGCGGGGGAAGTTCGCCCAGTTCGTCGTGCCCTCGCCGAGGAAGCTGCGGTTGGGCAGTCGGCAGGCCGCCGGGGTGTCGCCGGACTGGATCTGGGAGTTTGCGGGCGCCGCGTGGGCGGGCACCGCGAGCAGGGTGGCCGACAGCACCGCCAGGAGTGCGGTCAGGCCTCGTCGGTGTGACATGGCTGCCTTCCTTCGCAGGGGATCAAACGCAGGGGATCAAACAAGGGGAACGGTCACCGAGCTGCCCGCGGGGTTGAGGCGCAGCCGGGTGCCGGGCGACGGGCGCAGGGTGTAGTCGTGGTCCGTCGAGATCACGACCAGGCCCAGGCGACGGCCCGCCGCGAACACGTGGTCCTTCGGTTCCATCGAGAAGCGCAGCTCGTACTCCTGACCGCGCACCACCCGCTCGCCCGCCGACACCGAACCCCGGTTCTGCGGGTCGATCCAGCCGCGGGTCACGACCACGGGCGTGCTGCCGGACGGGCCGTAGTCCACCAACAACGCGGTCACGTTGGCGTCGTCGCGGTTCTCCACCGCCAGGCGCAGGGTCACGGTGGTGACACCGGACATGCGAGTGGCGGTGGCGAGCGGGGCCGTGCGGTAGACGAGCCGGTACGGGTTGGCCGTGTCGGGGTTGGCGGCGAGGGTGGAGGCGGTCGTGGTGCGGCCCCGGTCCTCGAAGCCCTGCGCCACACCGCCTCCCGGCGTGGTGGACAGCGTGCCGGGCGCGGTCGCCGAGGTCGTGGCGAGGTGGTGGGTCACCGGCTTGGCGGCCGGGTCGGGCCAGTCGGGCATCCGGCGCCAGCCGCCGGGCAGTTCGACCTCCGCCACGGGCTCGCGCATGATGCCGTTGTCGACGCCCTTGAGCCAGTAGTCGAACCAGCGAGCCACGGTCGCCTGGTAGTCCGACCGGGCGGGAGCGCCGTGACCACCTCGGTGCAGCCAGATCTTGCGCGGGACGTTGGTGCGCCGCAACGCCTCCCACCACTGCGAGTACTGCGATCCCTTGACGTTCCAGTCGGAATGCCCGTGGACGACGAACACGCTCGCCTTCACGCCACCGGCCCGCTTGGTGTAGTTGCGCTCGTCCCAGAACGCGTTGTAGTCGCCGGACACCCGGTCCTGCCGCGCGGTCACGCCGCCGATCTCGTCCGCGCACCCCGACCGGGTCACCACGGCCTTGGCCAGCGCGTCGGCGTCCTCGCCCTGCCAACCGCCGGGCGCGACGACCAGCCCACTCGCGCGGTAGTAGTCGTACCAGTTCGACTGGGCCGCGACCGGCACGATCGTCTTCAGGCCCTCGACCCCGGTCGTGGCCACCATGTTCGGCAGGGTGCCGTTGTAGGAGACGCCGGTCATCCCCACGCTGCCGGTGCTCCACGACGCCGAGACCGGCCGGCCGTTGCGGTCGAACGCCCTGGCCCGACCGTTGAGCCAGTCGATGACAGCCTGGGCGCCCAACGCCTCCTGCCGGTCACCGGAGGTCGGGCACCCGTCGGAGTCGCCGGTGCCGATGCTGTGCCCCAGCACGACGGCGTACCCGCGCGGCACGTAGTAGTTGTCCAGGGAACCGGGCAGGTCAGGGGCGGCCCGGCGGACCCGAGGCCCTTCCGAGGCGGCCGTGAACAGCCCTTCCTGGGGCAACCGGTCGACGTCGACCGGGTGGAACGGCACCGTGCCCAGCCCGTGCCGGTAGGGGCTGTGCTCGAAGATCACCGGGAACCGCCCGGACCCGGCCGGCCGGGTGACGTCCAGCGCGATCCGGTCGGGCCGCCCGTCCCGGTCACTGTCCACAGAGGACTCGACGTAGACCCGTTGCTCGACGGCCGCCGCCGCGGGCGTGGCGACGACCAACGGTGACAGGACGGCTGTGGTGCACAGGAACAACAGGGCAGGTGACGACCGCAGGGACATGATCCGCCTCCACCGGTAGCGGTTCTTCGACGTCCCAGTTGTAGCGGTGCGGTCGGCGTGCCGGACCCGTTCGCGGTTTGACCGAGTTTGACAAAGCGCCACAGGCACGACGAAGGGCGCCGGCGGGGCGCGAACCCCGCCGACGCCCTCAGGGGGTTCAGCGCACGGTGATGTTGGAGTTGCCGCTGCTCTGGTACCCCTCGGTGGCCATGATCATGTAGTAGTTGAAGCTGCCCAGCCGCATGCCCGCGCGGGACCAGGCGTCGAAGTGGTTGCCGGTGGTGATGGTGCCGCCGGTCTTCTTCTGCTGCCGGACGCTCCAGAACTGCGGGAACGTCTTGGTGCCCTCCACGGACGGGGCGTTGTAGCGCATCGTCTGGTAGATGTCGTACGTGCCGCCGTCGGTGGTGACGGTGCCCTTGTACTGGCCGGTGGGCCGGTAGTTGCCCCAGTTGTCGACGATGTAGTACTCGACCAGCGGGTTGGACGTCCAGCCGTACAGGGTCAGGTAACCGTTGCCCGACGGGTAGAAGGAGCCGGAGTACGTCACCGTCCGGCGCGACCCGTTGGCCCACCCCTTGCCACCGACGAAGTTCCCGGTGTTGCGCCAGGAAGTGCTGTAGTTGCCCCCCGACCCCAACTCGATGCAGGCGGAGCCGCCACCGTCGGTCCACCACGAGTAGTAGTAACCGTTGTGGTAGCCGGTCTGGCTGCCACACACGGCCGCGCTGGCGACACCGGGCACGAAGGCCATCACCAGTACCGCGCACGTGCCACCGATGAGCGCCCGCAACAGGCCACGCCTGCGGCGCCGAACTTGGGTCTCGATCACGTGTTCTTCCCCTCGTCGCTGAGGTTTCCAGAACGCGGCGGCGGAGTTACCGAGTGTTGGCGCGGGTGCCGGTGCCGGTCAACGGTTTGCGCAAAACTTCGAAAGTCGCCGGGGTGTTCAGGCGCGGGTGGGCTTGCGGAGGACGGTGAGGGTCACGACGATCGCGGCGACCAGGAGGGCGGCTGCGGTGGTGAAGGCCGTGTGGTAGCCGGAGGTCAGGGCGGCCGGCTCGGGGACACCCGCCGCCACCTCGTCCTTCGTGCGGGAAGCGGCCAAAGTGGACAGCACGGCGACGCCGAGGGCCATGCCGACCTGCTGGGTGGTGTTGAACAGCCCCGACACCAGGCCCGCGTCGTCCGGCTTGGCGTCGGACATGCCCAGGCTCGCCAGCGCCGGCAGCACCAGCCCGCCGCCCGCGATCAGCAGCATCACCGGCAGCAGGTCCGTCACGTAGCTCGCCGCCACCGGCACGGTCGTCAGCTTCAGCATCGCGCCCAGCAACAGCAGCAGCCCGACCGTCAACACCGCCCGCTCGCCGAACCGGGTGTTCAGCCTGGCCGAGACGAACAGGGACACCCCGCCGATCGCGATCGCCGCCGGCAGCATCGCCAGGCCCGTCGCCAGAGCCCCGTACGCCAGCACCTTCTGCATGTACAGCGCCACGATGATCTGGAAGGCGAACATCGCCGACAGCGTCAGCACCTGCACCACGTTGGCCCCCACGACGTCCCGCGACCGCAGGATCCGCAGCGGCATCAACGGGGTCCTGGCCGTGCGCTGGCGGAGGACGAACAACGCCAGCAGCACCAGCGACACCGCGCCCAGGCCCAGCGTGTGCGCGGCCAGCCAACCGTGTTCCTCGACCTTGACCACGGTGTAGATGCCCAGCATGAGCCCGCTGGTGACCAGGCCCGCGCCCAGCACGTCCGCGCCGGCCGACAGGCCCGTGCCGCGGTCGGCGGGCAGGGTGCGCAGGGCGAAGAAGACCGTGGCGGCGCCGATCGGGAGGTTGATGAAGAAGATCCAGTTCCAGCTCAGCGCGTCGGTCAGGACACCGCCCAGCACCTGGCCGATGGACGCGCCGGCCGCGCCGGTGAAGCTGAAGACGCCGATGGCCTTGGCGCGTTCGGCGGGGTCGGTGAAGAGGGTGACGAGGATGCCCAGCACGACCGCCGAGGCCAGGGCGCTGCCCGCGCCCTGGAGGAACCTCGCCGCGATCAGCAGGCCGGGGCTCGTGGCCAGGCCCGCGAGCAGCGAGGCCGCGGTGAACAGGGCGTTGCCGGCCAGGAAGACCGTCCGGCGGCCGACCAGGTCACCCAGGCGGCCGGCCAGCAGGAGCAGGCCGCCGAACGCGATGAGGTAGGCGTTGACCGTCCAGCTCAGGCCGGCGGGGGAGAAGCCCAGGTCGTGCTGCATCGCGGGCATGGCGACGGTGACGATGCTGCCGTCCAGGACGGTCATCAGCATCGCTGCGGACAGCACCGCCAGCGCGGCCCAGCGGCCCTGGCGGGGTGTTTCGAGGGAGGTGGACACGGTTCGCTCCTGTTCCGAGATCGACAAGAGCAACCGTAACGGATAGTTCCGTAGTAGACAATCTCTTACGGGTTCACTTGGTGCGCTCCCGCGCCCGCCGAGCGCCCGCCGGAGCCGGGGAGGGGGTGGCCAGGTGGCCGGCGACCAGCAGGTTCAGGGCGTGCAGCAAGGCCTCGCGGTCCTTGTCGGGCAACGACTCCAGCGCCGCCCGGTGGACGCCGTCCACGATCGCCTGGCTGCGCTTGGCCAGTTCTGCGCCCTTGTCGGTGACGGCGATGATCCGGGCGCGCCGGTCGGTGCTTGACGGGCGGCGCTCGGCCAGGCCGGCCTTCTCCAGGGCGTCGATCGTGACGACCATCGTGGTCTTGTCCATGTCGCCGATCTCGGCCAGCTGGATCTGCGTGCGCTCGCCTTCGAGGGCGTGCACCAGGACGCAGTGCATGCGCGCGGTCAGGCCGATCTCGGCCAGGGCGGCGGCCATGCGGGTGCGCAGGACGTGGCTGGTGTGGTCGAGGAGGAAGGACAGGTCGGATTCGGTGCGTGCGGGAGCCAGGGCGGACATGGGTCGATTCTATCCGGCTCTGGATTATCTGCCACGGACCTTGATGGGTGTGATCAGCGCCGCTCTGGCTTGAGTTACCCATAGTCAGCTACCTTGCTGGCTATGGGTACCGATAGTCAGGAGGAGCGATGAGGGACGCGGTGATCGTGGAGGCCGTCCGGACGCCGATCGGCAAGGGCAAACCCGGCGGCGCGCTGTCCGACGTGCACCCGGTGGACCTCCTCGCGCACACCCTGCGCGCGCTCGTCGACCGCTCCGGCATCGACCCGGAGCTGGTGGACGACGTGATCGGCGGGACCGTCGACCAGGTCGGCGAGCAGGCGATGAACACCACCCGGTACGCGGTGCTCGCCGCCGGGTTCCCCGAGTCCGTCCCGGCGACCACGGTCGACCGGCAGTGCGGCTCGTCCCAGCAGGCGGTGCACTTCGCCGCTCAGGGCGTCATGGCCGGCGCCTACGACGTGGTCATCGCGTGCGGGGTCGAGTCGATGAGCCGGGTGCCGATGTGGTCCAACGTGCCGCCCGGCACGGACCCGTTCGGCCCGGCCGTGGCCGCCCGCTACCCCGACGGGCTCGTGCCGCAGGGGATCAGCGCCGAACTCATCGCCGCCAAGTGGTCGCTGAGCCGCGCCGACATGGACCGCTTCGCCACCGACTCCCACCGCAAGGCCGCCGCCGCGCGCGACGCGGGCCTGTTCGACGCCGAGATCGCGCCCCTCGGCGAGGTGGGCACCGACGAGTCCGTGCGGCCGGGCACCACCCCCGAGGTCCTCGCGGGCCTGCGCCCGGCCTTCGCCGATCCCGTCATGGCGCGGCGGTTCCCCGAGATCGACTGGTCGGTGACGGCCGGGAACAGCAGTCCGATCAACGACGGCGCCGCCGCCGTGCTGATCACCAGCAGCGAGACCGCCGCCCGCCTCGGCCTGCGCCCGCTGGCCCGCCTGCACTCCTTCGCGGTCACCGGCTCGGACCCGCTGCTCATGCTGACCGGCGTCATCCCGGCCACCGAACGGGTCCTGCGCCGCGCCGGCCTCGCGCTGTCCGACATCGACCTGTTCGAGGTCAACGAGGCCTTCGCGGCGGTCGTCCTCGCCTGGCAGGCTGAAACCGGCGCGGACCCGGCGAAGGTCAACGCGCACGGCGGCGCCATCGCCCTGGGCCACCCGCTGGGCGCGAGCGGCGCACGCCTGATGACGACCCTCGTGCACGCCCTGCGCACGCGCGGCGGTCGCTACGGGTTGCAGACCATGTGCGAGGCGGGCGGTCTGGCCAACGCGACCATCGTGGAGAACCTGGCGTAGGTCAGCCGCCCTGCGGGGCGCCCGCCAGGCCCAGCTGCGTCATCATCCCGAAGGTGTCCGGGTGGGTGTGGAACTGGCTGACCTTCCCGTTCACGGTCTTGACGAAGTACGTGCCCACGGTGTCGATCCGGCGGCCCGTCGGCGGGATCGTGGCGCCGCCCATCTCCATCGGACCGGAGTTCGTCCCGGTCAGGCGCAGCTCGCCCGCGACCGCGTCGTCGCCGACGACCCGGTTGGTCACGTCGATGTGCATGTCCGGGAACGCGGTGAGCCACGCCTGCATCGCCTTGCGGGCCTCGTCCCGGCCGTGGATCGGGCGGGGTTCGGCGTCGTCGATCCACTCGACGTCGTCGGTCATGGTGGCCAGGAAGCCGTCCACGTCGTGGCGGTTCCACGCGCTGGTGCCCTCGTCGTCCAGCCGCAGCAGCTCTTCTCTCGTCGTCATCTCAAGCCTCCTCAAGGGGCGGGACGTCCGAGCCTTCGCCCGTTGGGCCGTTCGCACCAGTGCCGAACGGCCCTGCTCACACCCGGACGGTCGAAGCCGCGCGGGCGAGCGCCGTGACGACCGGGTGCGGGCGCGTGCCGTCGCCGGCCAGTTCGGGTTGGAACAGGGTGCCCAGGAAGAACGGGTGGTCGGGCAGTTCGGCCACCCGGACCTCGCCGTCGGCGTCGTGGCCGCTGAAGACCAGGCCGTGGGCGCGCAGGAGGTCCAGGTAGCGGGGGTTGAGGCCGTAGTTGCAGTGGTAGCGCTCGGTCGTGCGGTCGGTGCCGAGGACGCGTTCGGCGAGGGTCCCCGGGGTGAAGTGCACCGCGCCCTCGTGGCCGACGAGGGAGCATGCGAGCGGGGCCACCAGCGGGTCGGCGGCGTCCGGGTCCACCTCGGCGTGGGCGGCGGTGGTCAGGCCGCAGACCGTCCGCGCGAACTCCACCAGGGCGTGGTGGAAACCGGCGCACGTGCCCAGGAACGGGACGCCGTTCTCCCTCGCGTGCCGCACGGCCGCCAGCGCGCCCTCCTCCGAGGCGTAGGGACTACCGGGCAGCAGCCAGACCGCGTCGAACCCGTCGAGGTCGTCCGGGCTCGTGATGTCGTCGGTGCGCACCCAGTAGGCGTCGAGGTCGAGGTGGTCGCGGTCGCGCAGGGCGTCGAGCAGGACCGGGATGCGGGTGTGCGAGCGGACGTGCGGGGAGCGGTCGGCGACCAGGGCCAGGCGCGGTGTCATGTGCTGATCGTGGGTGGTGTGGCTGTTAACGTCCAACGATCGTTTGTGCACTGTCCATAAGCGATACTGATGCTGATGGATCCGCACCTGCTCAGATCGTTCGTGTCGGTCGTCCGCCACGGGTCGTTCTCGGCTGCGGCGGCGGAGTTGGGCTACACGCAGTCGGCGGTGTCCCAGCACATCGCCGCGCTCGAACACGACTTGGGCGTGGCGTTGGTGACCCGCCGTCCGGTGGCGCCGACCCTGGCCGGCGAACGGTTGCTCGACCACGCGGCACCTTTGTTGTTGCGCCTGGACGCTGCTCGGGCGGATGTGCGTCGGGCTGCTGCGCCGGTGCCCGCGCGGACGGTGGTGGCGGCTTCTCCGCTGGCCGCTGGCGTGGCTGTCGGGGAGGTGCGGGGTGCGCTCCACGTCGTGCCGCGTGGGGAGGTGGTCGCGGGTGTGGCGACGGGGGAGTACGACGTCGGTTTTGTGGATGGTGTGGTCGCGCCGAGCGATCCCTTGCACCTGCCGGACGCCGTGGGTGTGAAGGCGGCGGTGGTTGCGGAGAAACCGCTGGTCGTGGTGTTGCCGTCGGGGCACCCGCTTGCGCGCCGGAAGGGTCTGCGGCTCGATGACCTGGTGGACGCGCGGTGGATCGACGCGCCCGACGCGGCGGTGCCCTTGGAGGACTTGCGTGCGGTGGTCGGAGGGCTGCGTGGTGTGACGGTGTACCGGGGTGCGGACACGGCGGCTCTGCGTGCCCTGGTGGCTGCTGGGCACGGGCTGGCAGTGCTGCCTGGCGGCGACGGTGTGCCGTTGGTGTCGCCCAAGCTGGTGCACCGGGTGGAACGCCTGCACCTCGGCTGAACCCGTGCGGTTCAGCCGAGGTACGCGGCGGTTAGCGGCCGATCACCGTGCAGGACGCGGTGGCGGTCTTGGTCGGGTCGCTTTCGGAGGTGGCGGTGAGCGTCACCTTGCCGATCAGCGGCCCGCCGTCGCGCTTGGCGTGGACCCGGACGGGTGTTTGACCGCCGAACTCCGCCGTCGCCAGGGCGTTGGGCACCGAGACCGACCAGCCGCCCGCGGTCGTGGCCGACACGCGGTAGACGTCGCCGTCGAGGTACTGGGTGACGTCCTCCGGGTGCTGCCCGGTCGGGGTGGCCGCGCGACCGGTGTTGAGCAGCGGGAAGTGGCAGGTCGCCACGCCGTCCGACCCCGTGCGGCCGGCGGTCGGCAGCACCCGCACGCCGCGCTGCTGTGGGCCGCCGCCGTCCAGCGACCGGATGGCGACGGTGTAGGACAGGATGCCCTGGTGGTCGCGCTTGACGTCCAGGACGTAGAAGTGCAGCCGGTTGGCGGGGTCGACGTACTCGTACTCACTGCCCGAGCCGGTGCCCGCGTGGAACAGCGCGTCCGAGAGTTGCCGGTAGTCGCCGATCGTGATCGGCACCTTGCGGCCGTCGGGCAGGACGTAGTCGGTCATGCCGATGTCCTGCGGGTTCGCGTCGACCACCCACGCGAACGGCGCCCGATCCTCGTTCTTGGTCTTGGCCAACAACACGCCCGCGTCCGGCGTGAACGAGTCCGCGCCCATCCGGTCCACGACCTCGACGGTGTAGTTCTGGTAGCCGCCGCCGTCGCACAACGGGTCGGTGCGGATGTCGCAGGCAGGTGAGAGGTCACCGGTGCCGAGCTCGATGTTCACCCCGGACAGCGCGTTCGGCCCGGCCTGCACGGTCCGCGCGGTGACCTTGGCGACCACCACACCGGAGCCTGCCAGTGCTTCGCGGGACAACCTCAGCACGTTGCGCTCGTCCACGATGCCAAGCTTCATCTTGTTGCGCAGCACGTGCTGCGCCCCCATCGACCCGCCCGCGGTGGCCGGGATGACCCAACGGGAGTGCGGCCCGCCGGGACCGTTGAACGAGCCGCGCGAGAGCATGTCCCAGATGCCGGTGTAGGCGCGGCGGGGTGGGTTGGAGTAGGGGTTGTTGTAGTTGTCGCCGATGCCGAGCAGGTGGCTCAGCTCGTGCGCGTACACCCCTTGGCCGGAGCTCTCGGCTTGCGTGGAGGAGCCGTTACCCGCGTTGGGCCACAGGCTCGACCCGGCCGCCCAGGACGTCCAGTCGACGTACCGGGTGCGCGACCAGTTGGGTAGTGCCTCGTCCGGTGGTCCGAACGCGTCGGGCACGTCCTCCTTGGTCGGGAACTTCATCATCCCGAACTCCTGCCACGTGCCTGATTCGTCTTGGCCGGCGGACAGGAAGTACACGAAGTCGAACCCGGCGGGGACCTGCGTGCCGACGTCAGCCACCCAGGCAGCCCGGCCGTCCGTGCGGATGTCGCGGGTGCAGGTGTCCCCAGCGGGACAGGCTGTGCCGCCTTGGAACTCCATCGCGTACTCGTGATCCTTGCCCGGCATGGTGTAGGGGCCGAACGCGGTGAGGTCCACGCCGTAGCGCCCGCCCGAGTCTTCCATCCAGTACTCGTGGACGGTGTGGCCTCGGTTGAGGGCGTTGGGTTTGTTGAGGAAGTCCTGGTAGAAGCGCGCTACCTGGTCGCGTGGGATGTCGTGGGCTTCGGAGCTGGGGTTGTTGAAGACGGTGGAGTGGCGGGGTTGGGTGACCACGAAGGGCTGGTTCGGGTAGTCGAGGAGGACCAGGGCACCCTTGAAGTTGCGGACCGAGCCCTTGGTGGAGGGGTCGGCCCAGTTGGTGCCTGGGACCTTCTTGTAGTCGCGTTCCCAGGTCATGTGATCGGGGTTGACCCAGTTCTGGGGGTCTATGGGGGTGTTGAAGCCGTTGGCTTGGGTGGCGATGCGGGTCGCGTCGCGGGGTTGCTGCCAGGGTTGTTGCTGCGGCCAGTGGTCGTACTGCCAGGGGTGTGGGGGGTTCTCGGGGGGTGCGGCTAGTGCGCCGGTGGGGCTGGCTGCCGCGAGGGCGGCTACGGAGAACAGGGCGGCGGCGACTAGGAGTGGACGCCTGGGGCCGCGACGAACACGTGTGTGGTCCATACCACCTCCGTGAGGATGATCCACCTACGCTAACGGGCTTGGCGACCGGGTTTGGCGTTGTCAGTTGACGCTGATCACACCCAGGCCAGCCACACACCCGCTGGCCGCACCCCCAACCGCGCCGTATCAGCGCCGGCCACATTTCCGCCGGCCGCAAGCCCGCTGCACCACCCATCAGACCGGCCGCGCCGCTCTTCGCCCAAACACGGGATGCAACGCGCCGAAGGCGCGAGCCGAAGCGGCTAGCGCCCACGGGAAGGGCCTCGGTTTCTTTCCCCGTCCGGCCTGGGCG